>NZ_BAAAKI010000003.1:0-51566 GCF_039527675.1 Luteococcus sanguinis | reverse complement strand
GCCGGGGCCCGCTCCTCGTGCCGTCAGGGTTGAGCAGCGCGCACTGTCACAGCACGCGGTGCGCGAGCGCTCCCCCGGCGGCGAGACGATTGACCTGGTCTGCGACGAGCTTCTGCACGCGGGCATCCATCGACGTGGTGCGACCGCCCAGGTGGGGGACGATCGTCACGCCAGGGGTGGCCCACAGCGGGTGCTCGGCAGGGAGCGGTTCAGGGTCCATCACGTCCAGGGCGGCGATGATCCGTCCAGCGGCGCAAGCCGCGACCAAGGCGTCGGTGTCGACGATCGCGCCGCGGCCGACGTTCACCAGCAAGGCACCCGGCTTCATGGTGCCGATCAGGTGCTCGTCGAACAGACCACGCGTCTGGTCGGTCAGCGGCAGCCCGATCACGATCACATCGGCCTCGGCAACCAGCTGCGGGAGCTCATCGGTGCCGTGGATGTGCCCGTGCTCGTCGTCCCTGGCTCGGGAGGCGGCGCGCACCATGTCGACCTCGAAGGGGCGCAGGCGGTCGGCCACCGCCGCTCCCACGCCTCCGACGCCGAGCACCAGCACGGTGCGGCCGAGCAGACCGGGCGTCCAGTACTGCTCCCAGACCGAGGCCCGCTGTTGGTCCACCGAGCGTGGCAGGTCTCGCAGGCCCGACAGCACCAGTGCCGCCGCCAGTTCCCCGGTGGCGCCCTCGTGGACGCCGACGGCATTGCTCAAGGTGATGCCCTCGGGCAGGTGCTCGTCCATGTTGTCAAAGCCCAGCGACTGTGACTGGACGGCGCTGACCTGGCTGCCCGCCAGGACGCCGAGCACCGAGGCGGGCGCCATGTACGGCAGCACCGCGAGGTCGACCGGACCCGCCACGGGTGCCGCCCAGTCCCACACCTCGAGCTGGACGTGGCCGGGGACGAGCGGGCGCAGCGCCTCGAGCAGTTCGGTGGTGGGCAGCGTCACCCGCATGGTTTTCTCCTCCGGTCAGGCAGTCATCTCGCCGCGGGGGGCGAGCTTGGCGCGGGGCACGAGCGTCGGCTGGGCCTCGCCGTTCACCACAGCGGCGGTGATGACCACCTGGGCCACCTCGCCTTGGCTGGGCACCTCGAACATGATGTCGAGCAGCGACTCCTCCAAGATGGCGCGCAGGCCCCGGGCACCGGTGCCGCGCGCGATCGCCTTGTCGGCGACGGCGTCGATCGCGTCCGGGGTGAACTCCAACTGCACCCCGTCCAGCTCGAAGAGCTTGCGGAACTGCTTCACCAGCGCATTGCGGGGTTCGGTGAGGATGCGCACCAACGACTGCTTGTCGAGCGGCGTGACCGTCGAGATCATCGGCAACCGTCCGATGAACTCGGGGATCAGGCCGAACTTGTGCAGGTCGTCCGGTGTGACCGCGGCGAAGGGGTCCTCCCCCAGCGACTGCCGCGTCTCCGGCGAGGTGTTGAAGCCCAACGGACGCTTGCCGATGCGCTGGTCGATGATCTGCTCCAGACCCGCGAAGGCACCGCCGACGATGAACAAGACGTTGGTCGTGTCGATCTGCAAGAACTCCTGGTGCGGGTGCTTGCGCCCTCCTTGTGGCGGGACGGATGCTTGCGTTCCCTCGAGGATCTTCAGCAGCGCCTGCTGCACGCCCTCCCCGGAGACGTCGCGGGTGATCGAGGGGTTCTCGCTCTTGCGGGCGACCTTGTCGATCTCGTCGATGTAGATGATGCCGGTCTCGGCCTTCTTCACGTCGAAGTCGGCAGCCTGGATCAACTTGAGCAGGATGTTCTCGACGTCCTCGCCGACATAGCCGGCCTCGGTGAGCGCCGTCGCGTCCGCCATGGCGAAGGGGACGTTGAGCATCTTGGCCAGCGTCTGCGCGAGATAGGTCTTGCCGCAGCCGGTGGGGCCGATCAACAGGATGTTCGACTTGCCCAGTTCAACGCCGTCATCATCGGCGCCGCGGCGGGCAGGAGTGGCGCTGGCAGCCTGCACCCGCTTGTAGTGGTTGTACACGGCCACGGCCAGGGCGCGCTTGGCCCTGTCCTGGCCAATCACGTAGGTGTCGAGGAAGTTGCGGATTTCCGTGGGCTTGGGGAGATCGTCCAGCATGCCGACATCGGTGCCCTCGCTGAACTCCTCCTCGATGATCTCGTTGCACAGGTCGATGCACTCGTCGCAGATGTACACGCCGGGACCCGCGATGAGCTTCTTCACCTGCTTCTGGCTCTTGCCGCAGAACGAGCACTTGAACAGGTCACCGGACTCACCGATGCGTGCCATGCTCTGCTCCTTTCCAGACTGTCGCCCTACCCTAGCCCGCCCCGGCTCGCTCCTCGAGGCATTCCGGGGCGGGCGGGCAGGGTGTCAATCCTGGGTCAGTTGGCGGCCTTGAGTGACGGCAGGATTTCGTCGATGATGCCGTACTGGACGGCCTCCTCGGCGGTCAGGAACTTGTCGCGCTCGATGTCACGACTGACCGTCTCCACGCTCTGGCCGGTGTCCTTGGCCAGCATCGTCTCCATCAGGGAACGGATGCGCAGGATCTCGCGCGCCTGGATCTCCAGGTCGGACGACTGGCCGTAGGTGCCCTCGGTCGCCGGCTGGTGGATCAGGATCCGCGAGTTCGGCAGCGCGAGGCGCTTGCCCTTCGTCCCGGCCGCCAGGATGACCGCTGCAGCCGAGGCTGCTTGGCCGAGGCAGATGGTCTGAACGTCGGGCTTGATGTACTGCATCGTGTCGTAGATCGCCGTCAGAGCGGTGAAGGAACCACCGGGGCTGTTGATGTACATCGAGATCGGACGGTCGGCGTCCATCGACTGCAGGCACAGCAGCTGGGCCATGACCGCATTGGCGATGTCGTCGCTGATCGGGGTGCCGAGGAAGATGATGCGGTCCTCGAACAACTTCGTGTAGGGGTCGACGCGACGCACGCCGTAGCTGGTGCGCTCTTCCCACTGCGGGATGTAGTAGTCCATGGACGGGCTGGCCGGGGCCATGCCGCCGGGCAGTGCGGGGTTCATGTTGATGGTCATCTCAGGGTGCTCACTGGTTGGGGGCGTCGGTGGTGATCTGGCTGGCGCGCTCGTAGACGTGGTCGATGAACCCGTACTCCAGCGCCTGCTGGGCTGTGAACCACCGATCGCGGTCGGAGTCGGCCTCGATCTGGTCGATCGACTGGCCGGTGTGCTGGGCGATCAGCGTCGCCATCTCCTTCTTGACGTGCAGCGACTGCTCCGCCTGGATCCGGATGTCGGAGGCGGTGCCACCGATGCCGCCCGAGGGCTGGTGCATCATGATGCGACTGTGCGGCAGCGCGAACCGCTTGCCCTTGGTTCCGGCGCTCAGCAGGAACTGGCCCATCGAGGCGGCCAGGCCCATCGCCACCGTGGCAACGTCATTGCTGATCCACTGCATGGTGTCGAAGATCGCCATGCCAGCGGTCACCGAGCCGCCTGGGGAGTTGATGTACAGGAAGATGTCGGAGTTGGGATCCTCCGCATTGAGCAGCAGCAGCTGCGCGCAGATGGCGTTGGCGTTCTCGTCCTTCACCTCGTCACCGAGGAAGACGATGCGGTTGGCCAGCAGCGACTGGTAGACGTTGTCGGTCATGCCGATGCCGGAGCCGCCAACGGCTGCGGCACGGAGACCACGATCCATGTTTTCGTTCACGCGACGAACCTACCCGGCCCATCCGACAAAACAATGAAGTGCCACGCCTGTTCGCTGTTGGCGCGGACGGGAATGAACCTGCTATGAGATCTTGCGGGGCCCCGAGCTCAGACCGCTCGGGATTCTCCCGTGCCGATCGGGTCCCCGTCACTGATTCGGGAGGAAATCAGGGTGTTGGTCCAGCGCGCCCGCGGGTCGACATCCACGAGCAGCGCCTTCACCAGGAGAGAGGCGGGCAGGGCCACCAGCGCACCCGTCGCGCCGAGCACATAGGACCACAGCAGCAACGACAGGAACGACAGCGTGGGCGTCAGGCCGACCGCATCACCCGCGACGCGCGGCTGGATGATTGACTGCACGGCGAAGTTCACGACGGTGTAGAGGACGACGACCATCAGCGCCGCCTGCCAGTCCTGATCCACCAGCGCCAGCAACGCCGGCGGGATGACGCCGATCACGAAGCCGACGTTGGGAATGTAGTTGGTCAGGAAGCTGAACAGCGCCCAGGTCAACGACAGCGGGACGCCGATGCCGAGCAGGATGCCGTAGTCGAGCACCGCCACGATCAGGCCGAACAAGGTGGTCACGAGCCAGTACTTGCGGATGCCCTGCGCGAAGCTGGACAGACCGTCGACCACGCGGGGATGCGTCGAGGCGGCAGCCTCGAGGCGCTTCTCGATGTCGGCGGAGTCCATCACCATGAAGATCAAGGTGGTGACCAGCACGATCAGCAGTGAGGCGACGCCCTGGGCATTGCTCAGCAAGCCGGTCACCACGCTCATCAGGCTCGAGGGGTCGATGCCCTTGAGCTTGTCGAGCAACTGCGATTCGTCCAGGTTGAAGTAGCGCGTCGCCAGGGCAACGGTCTGCTCATAGATGCTGGTGAACTGCGTCTCGTACTTGGGCAGCTCGGCGACCATGGCGCTGACCGCGTAGACCAGCCCGAACAGCATCAGTGACAGTGCCAGCAGAACGGCGAGGCCGGCCACCAGCGAACCCAGCCAGTCGGGCACGCCGGCACGCGACAGCAGCCGCTTGAGCGGGTAGGCGGTGATCATCAGGTTGAGGGCGAAGAAGGCGGGTGCGACGAAGGCCGCGAATCCCTGCAGCTGCCGCAGCCCGACCAGGATCGCGGCGATCGACAGCACGGCCACGGCGAAACGCGGCAGGCCAGATGCGGCGGTCTCGGTAGGCGTGGGGGCGAACTGCGCTGCAGGGTCGAGCTCCGTGCCCAGGCCCTCCTCCCGGACGACCACCCGGGCCCGCGGATCAGTCACGCGGTCGATCACCTCCTGGGCTGTCTCGGGACCGAGTGGCTCTTGGGCCACGACGACCGCGGCCACCGGCTCCACATCGCGGCGCAGCAGGTTGCGAACCTTCTCCAGCACGGGCACTCCTCTGTTCACGACAGCCAGTTTGATGGACGGCGGTCAGCAGACAGCCGGATTGACGACGAACGGGCGCCGCACACCAGCGGAGTGCGACGCCCGTCCATCACGTGGTTCGTGCTCAGGCCTGGTCGGCCGGGGCCTCGGGCTTGGCGGCAGCCTTCTTGGCAGCCGTCTTCTTGGCCGGGGCCTTCTTCGCCGGAGCCTTCTTCGCGGCAGGCTCGGCCGCCTCAGCGGCCTCCTCCTCTGGGGCATGGGCAGCGTCGTCGGCCTCGGAGGTCGCGGCAGCCTTCTTCGCCGGAGCCTTCTTCGCCGCAGCCTTCTTGGCGGGCTTGGTGTCTTCGACGGGAGCCTTCGCCTCGTCAGCCTCGTCAGCCTCGTCAGACTCGAGGATCGAGCCGTCCGGGCCCAGCTTCGACAGGTCGACCTTCGCACCGTTGGTGTCGGTGATCGTGGCGTCATTGACCATCTTGGCGAGGGCCTTGGAGCGACGAGCCTCCTGCATCCACTCGAACTGGTGGTTGTGCTCGGACATGTGCTGGATCTCCTGCTCGGGGGAGGTCCCGTTCTGCTGCGCCTTCGCGAAGACGAGCTCGATCAGCTCCTGCTGGTTGACGTCGATCTCCTCGTCGTCGGCCAGCTTGTCGAGCACGATCTGGGCCTTGAGAGCGTCCATCGAACGCTTCTCGATCTCGGCCCAGAAGTCGTCCTCGGTCTCGGCGGTCTCGTCCTCGGCGTCGCGCAGGTACTGCTCCACGCTCAGGCCGGCAGCGGCGAGCTGGTTGGTGACCTGCTCCTTGCGGGCGGCGATCTCGGCGTCGACCAGGTTGGTCGGCAGGTCGAAGGAGGTCTTGGCGATGACCGCCTCCAGCACCTTGTCGCGGGCATCGGCGGCCTGGTCGAGGCGCGCCATCTGCTCGACGCGGCTGCGCAGGTCGTTGCGCATCTCGTCGGCGGTGTCGAACTGGCTCACCATCATGGCGAACTCGTCGTCGATCTCGGGCAGGGTCTGCTCGGCGACCTTGGTCACCGTGACGGTGATCTCGGCCTGCTCGTCCTTGTGGGCGCCGCCCAGCAGAGTCGAGGTGAAGGTCTTGGTGTCGCCGACGGACAAGCCGGAGATGGCCTCGTCCAGCCCGTCGAGCATGCCGCCCGAACCGAGCTTGTACTGGATGCCGGTCGCGGTGGCGTCCTCGAGCACCTCGCCGTCCTGGCGGCCCTCGAGGTCGATGGTGACCAGGTCACCATCGGCCGCGGCGCGCTCGACGTCGGCATTCGTGGCGAAGCGCTGGCGCAGGATGTCGACGCGCTCCTCGACGTCCGACTCGTCCACGACGGCCGGGTCGACCTCGACGGAGATGTCGGCGAACGACGGCAGATCGAACTCGGGACGAACGTCAACCTCGGCGGTGAACTCGACCAGCTGGCCGTCCTCAAGCTTGGTGACGTCGACCTCGGGCTGGCCCAGGGTGACGAGCTTGTGCTCCTCGATGGCCTGGCCGTAGGCGTACGGCAGATAGTCGTTGATGGCCTCCTGCAGCACCATGCCGCGGCCGAAGCGCTGGTCGATGATCTGCGACGGCACCTTGCCCTTGCGGAAGCCGGGGATGGTCACCTGCTGGGCGATCTCCGCGTAGGCCTTGTCGAGGCTGGGCTTGAGGTCTTCGAAGGGCGTCTCGATCGTGAGCTTCACCCGCGACGGGCTGAGCTGCTCAACAGTGCTGGGCACAAGTTCTCCTGGAATGGTCTGGGTCTGGCCCCGCGGGAACAGGGCACGCAGTTCAGCATCCTAGCGAGGGGTTGGCCTGCCTTCCAACGACGGCCATGGCGGGGGGGACCTGGGCCGAGACCCACGCGGGAACGGGAAAGGCCCCCGCGCGAACCAATTGGTTCGTGCGGGGGCCAGGCCGAGCGGATGACGGGAATCGAACCCGCGTAGCCAGTTTGGAAGACTGGGGCTCTACCATTGAGCTACATCCGCAGACCCTCGCGTCGAGGGCTTTGGAAGTGTAGCCGATGGCCGTTGGCCGGGGCCAACCGCGCTCGTCAGGCCTCGGAGCGGGCGTGCCCTCGCTGGGTGCGAGTGGCCAAGATGCTGGTGATCGTGACGACCCCCAGGACGCCGACGATCACGGCCAGCGAGAGCAGCGTCGGGACGGTGGGAACCGCAGGCCAGACCGTGTGCGCCCAGTGCAGCACCAGCTTCACGGCGATGAAGCCGAGGATGATCGCCAGCCCGTGGCCGAGGTGGACGAGCTTGTTGAGGACGCCCTCGAGGACGAAGTAGAGCGCGCGCAGACCAAGCAGCGCGAAGGCATTGGTGGCAAACACCAGGTAGGGGTCGCCGGTGATGCCGTAGACGGCGGGCACGGAGTCGACGGCGAACAGGATGTCGACGGCCAGGATCGCCAGCGTCGCGACGAGCAGCGGGGTGGCGGCTCGACGCCCCTTCTCGATCGCCAGCATCTTGGTGCCGTGGTAGCCGCTGGTGACCGGGACGAAGCGGTTGATCAGCTTGACCACTGCCATGTTCTGGACGTCGGTGTGGTTGCTCTCCCCCACGGCATCGCGCCAGACCTTGACGGCGGTGATGGCCAGGATGATGCCGAAGACGAGGAAGGTGATGGAGAACTTCGCGATCATCACCGCGCCCAGCGCGATGAAGATGGCACGCAGCACCAGCGCGCCGGCCACGCCGATGAGCAGCACGCGCTGCTGGAGGGGGCGCGGGACCGCGAAGCTGGACAGCAGCAGCATGAACACGAACAGGTTGTCGACGCTCAGCGACTTCTCCACCAGGTAGCCGGTGTAGAACTCGAGGCCGGTGGTCGACCCGCCGCTGTTCCAGACCCACACGCCGAACAGCAGTGGGATCGCGACATAGAAGATCGACCAGCCGACTGCCTCGCGCATCGAGACCTCGTGCGGGCGTCGGGTGATCAGGAAGTCGAGCAGGAACAGCGCCAGGATTCCGGCGATGGTGATGCCCCAAACCAGGGGTGTTGCGAACATGTGGTTCCTCGGATCGTCAGGCGGTCTGAGGTCTCCTTCGCCGTCATGGCTGGCGTCCCGGCCGGGGCGGCATGGGCCGTCCGTCATGACCGATCCGGGACTTGGGAAGTACTCCCCTCGTCATTCACTGTGACAAAGGTCACGCACCGAGCGCAAATCGGGACACCGCTTCGGGCGGGTCCGCCAAGAATGCCATGTGAGAGCAATCCGGTCCCAAGGCGGGACCGGATCGCTCTGTGGTGGCGTTCTTGGCGGAGTGTTGGCGCGGGTGCCGCCGATCAGCGGGCCAGGTGTTCGTCCATGACCCGGCGCGAAGCGAGCGAGAGCATGGACCAGCGCTCGTCCATGCGGCCCGCCTCGACCTGATTGCAGAAGTCGAGCACCTCGTGCACCATCTGGGCGGCTGGGGGCATGGCCGCCTGCTCGAACAGCACCTCGGGCTCGCTCCCGCGGCGCTGCAGGACGATGCGGCTGGGTTCGCCCGGGTCGTCCAGGCTGATCCAGCCGTCCTGGCCGTGGATGACGCTGGGCTGGCTCCCGGACACGATCTTCGACCACGCCAGGTCGACCACGGTTTCGGGGTAGCGAAGCACCAACGAGCCGCCGCCCTCGAACCCATTGTGCAGCCGAACGCTCGCGCCGACGGTGCTCTCGGGAGCGCCAAAGAGGTCCAGCGCTGGTTGCAGGCAGTAGACGCCGATGTCGGCCAACGCAGAGTTCCCCAGCCCGGGATTGAAGGCGTTCTGGATGTCGCCAGCTCGGAAGGCGTCATACCGGGAGGAGTACTGAAGCTTCTCGAAGCGGGCGTGGCGAATGGTTCCGAGGTCCGAAAGGTGCTCGCGGACGAGTTGGTGCGCGGGTGCGTGGACGGTGCGCATCGCCTCCATCGCCACCAGCTTGTTGGCGCGCGCAGCGGTCAAGATCTCGTCGACCTGGGCTGTGTCGGTGCCCATGGTCTTCTCCACCAGCACGTGCTTCCCCGCGGCCAACGCAGCCATCGCCTGCGGATGGTGCAGCAGGTTGGGGCTCGCGACGTAGACCGCGTCGACCAGCTCGAACAGCGCCTCGGGTGTGTCGACCCCGCGTCCCCCGCCGTTGGCGTCGGCGAACTGCTGGGCGCGCGCGGCATCCCGAGAGCAGACCGCGGCGATCTGCGCGCGCCCCTCGGTGGCGCGGCATGCCGCCACGAACCACTCACTGATGAAGTTGGTCCCGATGATTCCGAAGCGGAGCATGCGCCCATCTTGCCGTGACCTAGAATCTGCCCGTCGCCGGTCGTTCGACCCGGCACTCAGCCCAGGAGGTTCCCGTGTCGCGCGTCCGATCAGCACTCGTCCCGCTGGTGGCACTCGCCACCGCATCGCTCGGCATGGTCGGCTGCTCCGCGCCGGTGGATCAGTCGACGAGCGCGACCCCTTCCGGCAGCGCGTCCGCCAGCTGCACCAAGGCCTCCCTGACGACTCACACCGCGGGCAAGCTGACGGTCGGCACCGACTCCCCCGCCTACGAGCCTTGGTTCAGCGACAACGACCCCAGCAATGGCAAGGGTTACGAGTCGGCCGTCGCCTACGCCATCGCCGAGAAGCTGGGCTACGCGAAGGCCGACGTCGTCTGGGCGGTGGTCCCCTTCAACACCGCCATCTCCCCGGCCGCAAAGAGCTTTGACCTCGACCTCAACCAGGTCTCGATCAGCACCGAGCGCGCCAAGGCCGTCGACTTCTCGTCCGGCTACTACGACGTCCGCCAGGCGGTGATCACCTACCAGGGCAGCGCCATCGACGGAAAGACCGCGATCGCCGATCTGTCCGCCGCGACGCTGGGCGCGCAGGTCGGTACCACCAGCTACCAGGCCATCGTCGACCAGGTGAAACCCACCAAGGCCGCCAAGGTCTTCGACACCAATGACCTCGCCGTGCAGGCGCTGAAGAACAAGCAGGTCGACGGGATCGTCGTCGACGTCCCCACCGCCTTCTACATGACCGCAGCCCAGCTGGACGACGGCGTGATCGTGGGCCAGCTGCCCGCCACCGACACCGCCGAGCAGTTCGGTGCCGTGCTGGACAAGGACAGCCCGCTCACCTCCTGCGTCTCGCAGACCGTGGACGCGCTACGCGCCGACGGGACGCTCGAGAAGCTGCAGTCAACCTGGCTGGCGCAGGCCGGCGCTCCCGAGCTGAAGTGAGCCAGGCCCCCTGGACGCCCTCGGCGCTGGAGCAGGAACGACGCCGCTACCGCCAGACCCGGGCCCGCCGCTCGAACTGCGTGGCGGCGCTGAGCATGGTGGTCGTGGTCGTCGTCGCCGCGGTTTTGTTGGTGACCTCGCCGGGCTGGCCGCGGTTTCGGGAGACCTTCTTCGACTGGGACAAGGCGGTGGCGTCCTTCCCCGCAGTGCTGGCCGGCTTCTGGTTGAACATCCGGATCATGCTCATCTGCGGCGTGGTGATCGCCGCTCTTGGCCTGACGCTCGCGGTGATGCGCACCCTGCGGGGCCCGGTCTTCTTCCCGCTGCGCGTGTTCGCGGCCGGGTACACGGACCTCTTCCGGGGGCTCCCACTGTTGCTCGTGATCTTCCTGCTGGCCTTCGGAATGCCGAGCCTGCGCCTGTCCGGCGTGCCCAGCTCGATGACCTTCTGGGCGGCTGTCGCTCTGGTTCTGAGCTATTCGGCCTATGTGGGTGAGGTCTTCCGGGCGGGCATCGAGTCGATCCATCCCTCGCAAGTGCTGGCTGCGCGCTCGTTGGGCCTGACGCACTCACAGGCTCTGCGGCACGTGGTTCTGCCGCAGGCCGTCCGACGGGTCGTCCCACCGCTGATGAACGACCTGGTGTCCCTGCAGAAGGACTCCGGCCTGATCGCCGTCGTCGGCGTGGTGGACGCCATCCGCGCGGCCCAGATGCAGACCGCGATCGACTTCAACTTCACGCCCTATGTGGTGGCGGGCGCCTTGTTCGTGTCGCTGACGATCCCGATGGCGCGGCTGACCGACGCGGTCGCGCGCCGGCAGGGCTGGCAGGGTCAGGGGGCGGTGCTGTGAGTTCGGTTTCCGCTGTCGACGCACGGCCGATGCTCCGCATCGCCGGCCTCCGCAAGAGCTTCCCGGGGACGCGGCGTGCTCCGTCCAAGCCCGTTTTGGATGGCATCGACCTCGAGGTGGGACGCGGCGAATGCGTCGTGCTGATCGGTGCGTCCGGGTCGGGCAAGTCGACGCTGCTGCGCTGCATCGACCTGCTGGAGCAGGTGGACGACGGCGTCATCGAGCTCGACGGGGACGACATCACCGACCCGCGCGTGGACGCCGACGACGTCCGCGCCCGGATGGGGATGGTCTTCCAGGCCTACAACCTGTTCCCGCACCTGAGCGTCGTCGACAATGTCGCGCTGGCGTCGGTACGCGTCCACGGTGTTCCCGCTCCTCGGGCGCGGGAGCGCGCGGTGGAGATGCTGGGCCGGGTCGGGCTGTCCGATCGTGCCGCATCACGTCCGGACGAGTTGTCGGGCGGGCAGCAGCAGCGGGTGGCGATCGCACGGGCGATGGTGAACGACCCCAAGGTGCTGCTCCTGGACGAGGTGACATCGGCGCTGGACCCGGAACTGGTGGGTGAGGTGCTGGACCTGTTGCGGGAGCTGCGCGACGAGGGCGTCACCATGATCGTCTCCACCCACGAGATGGGTTTCGCCCGCCAGGTCGCCGACACAGTCTGCTTCCTCGACGGAGGACGGATCATCGAGCGCGGGCGGCCCGAACAGGCGCTCGACCATCCGCGAGAAGCCCGCACCCGGCAGTTCCTGTCGCGGCTGAGCCTCTGACCCTCCAGCAGGTGTTGTCGCAGTGTTGCCCGGTTGTTGTCCGGGGCACTCCTACGGCGTGTTGTGGCCCTTCCGGCCCATAGTTTCGGCCCGTTGACGGGCCGTAACACGTGATTCAGGAGGACCATGGCCATGCAGGAGCTTGCGCTGACAAGGCGCGCAGCATTGACGATGGGGCTGGGCGCTGCAACGGCGACAGTGGCTGGGTGTGGATCCTTGGGAGGCATCCGTCGCCACGGCGTGAGCACTCCCGCCCCGTCCCCGACTCCTTCGGCAGCCCCGCAGTGGGTCGCCTCCGATGCCCTGTCACCCGCGCTGGTCGAGGCGATCGACCTGGCCGCCATGAACGAAGCCGCCGGGATCTGGCTGGGCCCGGCCACGAAGGACCAGTACGGCCCCTACCGCCCGCTGCGGCTGCCCACGGGCCACAAACTGCTCCACGCGAAGCCCACCGACCCCGACAAGGACGCCCTCGCCACCCGTCCCATGAGGGACTGGCGCTACCAGCTCTCGATCATCGCGCCGCTGTTCGTCCGCGAGGTTCTCGACCCGCCTGAGTTGTGGGTGCACAACCGCAAGCGGCAAGCCGCTTGGACCAACCGAATGTGGGAGGTCCTGTCGCCAGGTGGCAAGAAGGATCCCTCGGGCTATTTCGGTCGGGAGTCGTTCATGAACAGTGACGGGAAGCTGGCGCAGAGGGTTGGAGGCGTCCCGGCGAAACGAACCACCGCGAAGGCCAGGCTGGGTGTTGAGGCCTTGTGGTGGACCGTGCTGCCGGACGCCGATGGCATGGCCTGGATCCAGCTCCAGGCCAACACAACGAGCCTCGTCACTGTGGGGTCGGCCCCGTACACGTGGACGAGGACCTCCAGGCTGGCCGTCGCCTTCACCTCAAAGAGCACGTGGATGTCCCCCACCGGGGACGATGCTTGTTCGACGGCGATGCCCAACGCCTTGACCAAACTTCCTCAGCTCCAACTGGCCACCCCTCGCGAGGACTGGGAGCCACACACGGTGAAGAACTTCACCTTCTCGACGCCCAGGGGATTCACCAGGTCAAAGCCCGGCGACAGGTTCGACCTCCACTTCGATGGCCCTGGCAAGGCCATCATCGACGTGTCGACAAGAATGGAGAGTCCGGTGGATCGCAGCTGGAATCTGCTTCCAGGCTTCCAGAACACCCGGATCTCCCTGCCCGGCGGGGTTGGCGTGCTGGCCGAATGGGGACACGACCCAGACCTGAACCGGTTCATGTGCAGGGCATGGGTGTACGGCCGACAACACACCGCAGAAGTTCGGTTCTCGACCACCCCCGCGACTGCCGCGGAAGACCTGCGCCACCACGCATCCACATGGCGCCTCACCGAGTGATCGTCCCGCCTCCCTGCCCCCGGCTGCGGAGATCCGCCAGACAACCGCTTCTTGGCTGAACCTTCGAATGTCGATTAACCTCGGCTTGGGCTGTTCGCGTAGAGCGGCTTCCTTCGGGGGAAGGCAATGCCATGAGCGCAGGGCGTGAGATCACTGTGTCCACGGTCAGCGACCTCTACCTGACGCAGGCGAGGCGCAGCTTCGCCACTCGTCGGGTGCCGGTCGAGGCCATGAGAACCATCATCAGCGGGGCGGTGCGACCGCGCAGCGGTGACATCCTGCTGGCCAGGATCAGCCGGCTGGGCAACCACAAGAACCTGGAGCTGCCCACTGGCCGCCGCTCGGGACTGCACGTCGGCGACCTCATCATCGTGGCCTTCGCCGACCGCTACGCCACAGACCAGTTCGAGAGCTATGTCCCACTCACCCTCGGGCCGACCCAGCTCGTCGCCTCGGGTGGCATCGCCTCGGAGGTGATGTCGCGCAGCAGCCTGGTCAGGCAGGCCACCGACATCGAGCCCGTAGGCCTGCTGGGCAACGAACGCGGCGAAGCCCTCAACGTCGCCGACTTCGCGCTGCCGGAACTGCCCCGCCCGATGACGCGCCCCCGCACGATCGCCGTGCTCGGAACGTCGATGAACGCCGGCAAGACCACCACGATCCACCACCTCGTCCACGGCCTGGCTCGGATGGGCGCCCGTCCAGGAGTCACCAAGGTGACCGGCACCGGTTCTGGCAATGACTACTGGCAGATGTTCGACGCCGGTGCGCACCGGATGATCGACTTCACCGACGCCGGTCTGGCGTCAACCTTCATGCAGCCCATCCCCCGGCTGGTCGATGCGATGACCCAGCTGGTGTGGAACCTCACCGCGTCGGGCTGCGGCATCAACTTCGTCGAGGTTGCGGACGGCGTCTTCCAGCAGGAGACCTCGACGCTGCTGCAGTCGGAGTCCTTCGCTGACATCGCCGACGCGGTCGTGCTGGCCGCCTCCGATGCGATGGGCGCCCATACCGGCGTGAACTTCCTGCGCGAGCGCGGGCTGCCCATCGTCGCCGTAGCCGGTTCGATGACGCGTTCGTCGCTGGCCGCCCGGGAGGCCGCCCGCGCCGTGAACCTGCCCATCTGGGGCTTGGCCGAACTCGGCAACCCCGAGATCGTCGCCCCGGTGCTGGGAATCGACCTGGCCGAGTTCACTCCTCCGGACGCCGAACTGCTGGCCTGGCTGCCGCCCTCGGAGGCACCGGCCACGATCCCCGCGCCGGCGACGGTTCCGGCTCCGGTCGCCGCCGCCCCACGCGCCGTCGCGACAGCCTGAGCACGACGACATGCGCGCCATCCCCCTCGCCACCTACGTCCCGATCGAGCGCAACGGCGTCGTCACCGGCCGCGACTTCAAGCCGCGCACCCGCGACTGGATTCTCGTCGTCGGCGTCGGCCTGATCGAGGTCATCTGCCTGGTCGCCTTCACCCTGGCCCTGCGTTGGGTGATCGACTCCCTGACCCCGACGACCGTGGGCGCCGCCTACGAGCAAAGTTTCCGCCGCTCGCTCGTGATGGTCGCCATCATGGCCGGCCTGGCGCTGCTGATGGGTCTGCTCCGCACCCTCGAGTTCGGCCTCGCCGAGGCCGCCGGGTATGAAGCCGTCCGCCGGTTGCGGATGAAGATGTACTCCCACCTGCTTGGCATGACCCCCGACCAGCTGCGCCACCGCGCCCGCGGCGGCCTGCTGCTGCGCCTCACCGGCGACCTGTCGATGCTGCGCATGTGGCTCTCCCGCGGTCTGCTCACCGGCACCGTCGCCCTGCTGGAACTGGTCGTCGGCATCGGACTGGTCGCTTGGCTCAACCCCTGGATCGCCCTGGCCATGGTGCTCGGCCTGTCCATCACCGCCCTGCTGTCGCTGACCCAAGGACGCTCGATGCGCCGCGCCACGAAGGTGATGCGCCGCCGCCGTTCGCTGCTGATTGGCAGCATCGACGAGCAGATCAACTCCCTCGCGGTCGTCCAGGTCGGTGCCCGCACCGGCGGTGAGTATGCCCGTCTGGCCCGCCAGAACGACTCGCTCACCGAGTCCCTGAACGCCGTGGCCTGGCTCCGCGGACGCCTGCGCGGCCTGGCCTACATGGGTTCCACCCTGGTCAGCGCGCTCGTGCTGGCCGTCGGGGTCATCGAGGTGCACGCTGGCGCCACCACCATCGGCGCCACGGTCGCGGCCCTGTTGATCAGCCGCTTCATGTCGCGTCCCATCCGCACGCTGGGCCTCGCACACGACTACTGGCACCGTGCGCAGGTCTCGCGCCAGAAGATCATGGAGTTCCACGCGTCCAGTTCCCGGGGCACCGAGCGTGGCGAACAGCCGAGGCTGCGGGTGCGCCGAGGCGCGATCCAGCTGCGCGATGTCAGCTCCGGCGTCCTGGTGGACGTCAACATGGACGTGCCCGCCGGACGCGTCGTCGCCCTCACCGGCCCCAGCCGCAGCGGCAAGTCCACGCTGCTGCAGGTGGTTGCCGGGCTGCAGGACCCCACCCAGGGCGAGGTCTGGATCGACGACCAGCCCCTGTCGTCCACCAGCCCGGAATCGCTGTTCCGTCAGATCGGCGTCGTCAGCCCCGACCTGCCGCTGATGCGCGGGACGATTCACCGCAACCTCACCTATGACCAGCCGGACGTCAACGATGGACAGCTGCACCGCGTGTGCCTGGCCCTGGGCGTGGACCAGATGCTGCTGCGTCACCCCGACGGCATGGAGACCTGGCTGACCGAGGGCGGAGCGAACCTGTCGCTCAGCGAGCGCCAGCTGCTCAAGATCGCCCGGGCGCTCATCCCTAACCCCCCGATCCTGCTGCTCGACGAGCCGACCGTCTGGTTGGACGACGATTCGAAGGCCCGCTTCCTCGCCTACCTGCGCCGCCAGCAGAGCACCGTCCTGCTCGTGACCCATGACCCTGAGGTGATCGCTGTCGCCGACGAGACCTGGCATCTCGCCGCCGGGCAGCAACCCCGCCGTATCGCCCCGGTCTGGACCAAGGAGATCTCCGCATGACCACCGAGAACGCCAGCTTCCACGACGAGAGCACCGACGACGGCCTGATGGACAACGCCGAACTGGCCGCCGCCGACACCCGCCGGACGCTGTCCCGGGAGAGGCGCAATCGTCGTCGCGACCACTGGCTGATCGCAGGCTGTGCGGTCGTCGCGTTGGGCAGCGCGGCCGCCTTGGGCGCCCGGATCGCCGGGGCCGCGGCACCCGTCCCGACCGTGACCCGGGCCACCGTCGCGGCAACCCACCAGTCCGGAGCCTTCTCCCTGCTCCTCGGCGGTGACACGATGCTCGCCGACGGTGCCGTGGGCCTGATGTCGAAGAAGGGAATTGACGCCCCGCTCGCCCGGCTGAAACCCGTGATCGCCAGCGCCGACTACACGCTCCTCAACTCCGAGAGCCCGATCAGCGACGAGTACGCCGCCAACGCCCGTCCGGGGGCGAAGTACGTCTACAACAGCGCTCCGGCGGTGGCCGGTGTATTCGCCCGCGCCGGTGTCGACGCGCTGGCGCTGAACAACAACCACCTGCTTGACCGCACCGAGACCGGCCTGGCCGACACGCTCGCCTTCGCGGCGCAGAACGGGTTGGAGACCTTCGGCGCCGGGGTGAACTTGGAGGCCGCCGAGCGTCCGCTGCTGGTGGACAGCCCCCAGGGCACCATGGGGATCGTCAACCTGGGTGAGAACTTCGGGCCGCTGAGCCGGGCCGACGTCGACAAGGCGGGCATGATCGCCTTCTCCCCCGCCTCCGTTCAGCGCGGCATCGACCTCGCCAGGGCCGCTGGCGCCGACCACGTCATCGCCTTCGTGCACTGGGGTGACAATTACTCCGAGGTCAACGACCAGCAGCGCCACTGGGCGCAGATGTTCGCCGACGCCGGCTACGAGGCCGTGATCGGGGCGGGTTCGCACACCGCGCAGCCGGTCGAGGTGGTCTCCGGGATCCCCGTCTACTACGGGCTGGGCAACTTCGCCTTCGGTTCCCCGGGCCGTTTCTCCGACTTCGGCAAGCAGGGCTTCGGCCTCACCGCCCGGGTCGTGATGACCGCCCAGGGCCTCGAGCACCGCGTCGGCTGCCTCGCGACCGACAACGAGGACGAAACGGTCGCCTACCAGGCCCGCCCCTGCACAACGGTCGAGACCAGCGCCGCCTTCAAATCCCTGCTGCCCGCCGGGTACACGATGGTTGGCTCCGAGGCCCGTCTCACGGTGGCCTGAGTTGCGTCGGCGGCAGGCACTGCAGGTCGGGGTTGGAGCGGTCGTGTTGGCTGCTTGTCAAAGGTCCGCGACGACGTCCATGCCCTCGTCCCGGTTCGGGCACGGGGTCGGCAATTGGAGCGTTCCGCTGGACGGACGCCCTGACCTGCGTGTCCACTGGGCGGCAGGCAGTGACGAGGTTGCCATGTCACGCGTCTTGTTCGTGATGCACGGGACGAACCGAAATGCGTCCGACTACCGCGACGCGTGGGCGCCGCTGGTGGAAGGTCACGATGTCGTGGTGCTGGCGCCTGAGTTCAGCAACGACGCCTACCCCGGCGCCGAGGAGTACAACCTGGGCGGCATGCAGGCAGGCGACGGCGACGAGCGGCCCCGTTCGCAGTGGGCGTTCACGTCCATCGAGACGGTCTTCGACGCCTGGCTGCGGGAAACCCCGTCCACGCAGGATGTCTACGACATGTTCGGACACTCGGCCGGGGCGCAGTTCACGCACCGGTTCGCGCTGTACATGACGGACGCACGGTTGCGGCGCGCGGCCGCGGCCAACGCGGGTTGGTACACGATGCCGGACGAGTCGGTCGAGTTCCCCTACGGTCTGGGCGGCGGACCGGACGTGGACCTGAACAAGTTCTTGGCCCGCGACCTGCTCCTGTTGCTCGGCGGCCAGGACGTCGAGAACGAGAATCTGCGTTCAGACGATGGGGCCAATGCCCAGGGCGATACGAGGATCGAGCGCGGTTTCAGCTTCTACAACGCCGGACGCGCGGCTGCCAGCGACGCAGGTGTGTCCCTGGCATGGTCATTGGACGTCGTCCCGGACGCAGGTCACGACTACGTGGCCATGTCGAGGGCTGCAGCCGGGTTGCTGTTGGCCTAGCCCAGGGTGGTGCTTGGCTCTGGGGTCCAGATCAAGATGTCGACCAGACGCAGAACACTGAGCGGTCGCCCGTCCGGAGTCCTGTAGTCGGCGGCCAGGTCGCCCAGCCAGGCTTGATTGCTTTGAATGTCCTGCCACAAGCGATGGCGCAAGTCCTTGGCCTGTCCGGGACGGCGGAGCCCGTAGAACCCGAGCACCCGCGAATCGACGATGGGCACGATGTTGGGCGCATGACGATGAAGGACCTTGGAAACGGTGACCGCTGTCCAACCAGCAACGTCAGCCGTCGCTGCATTGGCAGCCGCCAAGGGCACAAGCGCGGCATCCAGAGCAGCCAGAGACTTGAACGCCTCAAAGGGACGATCAATCGATCGCGCCGAGACCATGGCCGCGTCCAGCAGCGTGCGCAGCCGCTGGGGGGCGCCGTCACCCTCAGCAAACAGGGGAATGACTTCTCGCCAGCTCAGCCGGAGGCTCAACAGGTTCGCGGCCAGGATGTCTTCTGGGCGAAGACGATCGCTGTGATTGGTCGGCGACGTGTCGTAAGTCGCGAAGGAAAAGAGCCCTGACGGATCGGTGTAGGCGTCCATCTTCGCCCGCGACGTGTCACGAAGTTCTGCGATCGAGTGCATGCAGCGAGGTTGTCACTCCTAACACGCCCACGCCCGCAGATCGACAATGCCCCAGCGGATCAACAGGAAGCGAAGTCCCCGGCCGACTGGCCGGGGACTTAGGGGTCAAGCTCGCTCTAGATCACTTGTGCGGAATCTTGAAGACCTCACCCGGGTGGATCAGGTCGGGGTTCTTGATGTTGTCCAGCTGTTTGAGCCGGTCTGGCATCGGCCGTCACCGCAGCAGCGCTCCAGCCGGGTTCTCCTACCCGGTGGAGCCGCCGCCGACGATGACCGGCCGCTCAGGGCGGCGGGTTGCTCGCCCCCGATCAAGGGACTCGGACGCTACCTGCACCTGACCGAGCCAAGTGGTGACTGATACGCAAAGCGATGAAAGTCCTTCGGGCAGGCCCGGAGGCGGGCTGTAGTGCGGGCCGGTCAGGCGTCGTCAACCACAATGACGTGCAACCGTCGAGGGCCGTGTACGCCATCCACCCGGCTCAGCTCGATGTCACTGGTGGCCGACCCGCCCGAGATCATGGTGAGCGGCTTGCCATCCACTACCGACTGCTTGACGGCACGGATCGCCTCCGGCAGGTCGGAAACCACCTGGCTGGCCCGTACGACGCAGACATGCCGGTCGGGCACCAGGCTGATCGCACGCCGACCCTCGGCCGGTCCGTGGGTCAACAGGATCGTGCCCGTGTCGGCGATCGCCGAGCTTGCAGCGGTCACGACGGCATCGGTCCGGTTCAACACGCCATGCCCCACCTCCGCGGAGTCGACGATGACCGACAGGCCAGAAGCACGGATGGCGTCCAGCCAGGTCTTGTCCAGACCGGGCGGCACAACGACCGAATTGCTGGCGCCAGTGGCGGCCAGACCGTCCACGATTGCGGCGGGAACCTCGGGTGGGGTCACCTGCACGACTTCGGCCTGGTAATCAAGCACCTTGGCCACGAAGGTTCCCACCACGTCATCCATCTCCAGACCTGTCCCATAGGTCCAGGTGATCGGCACGTCGGTGACGGGGTCCTTGTCGATGATGTCGGTGGTTCCGCGACGGATGCGCTCCATGATCTGGGCGCGGGCGGCCTCATCGGTGGCGATCTTCATCACTTGCCCTCCTTACGGTTCTTGTCCCACCACTGGCGGAAGCTCTGGGCGGGAACGTCGTTCACGTCGCGGTAACGCAGCCACCGGTCAGCGACGGGGGCTGGGACGGGCCCGACGGTGCGGCCACGCAGTGCCCGTCCGGCCACCGATGACCCCTTCTGGAGGGCCTCGAAGCGCTTGGCGTCCCCGAACACCCACGCGGCCGTCTTCATCATCGCCATCTCTGTCGCGACTTCCATGTCACGAGGGATCCGGTCGCTCTTCTCGGCGTCGACGACGCGGTTGCGCAGGTGGATGAGGATGTCGGTGAAGGGGATCTTCACGGGGCAGACATCGTTGCAGGCGCCGCACAGCGAGCATGCGTAGGGCAGGCCTCGGTCGACGTCATTCTCGACGCCGCGCAGTTGGGGGTTGAGGGCGGCGCCGATGGGGCCCGGGTACACCGAGCCGTAGGCGTGGCCACCGGTGCGCTCGTAGACGGGGCAGATGTTGAGGCAACTGGCGCAGCGGATGCAGCGCAGCACTTCGCGTCCGAGGGTGTCGGCAAGCACGTCAGTGCGGCCGTTGTCGAGGAAGATGACGTGCTGCTCCTGGGGGCCGTCGCCGGGCGTCACACCGCTCCAGACCGAGTTGTACGGGTTCATGCGCTCGCCGGTGGCCGAGCGGGGCAGCAGCTTGAGGAAGACCTCCAGGTCGTCGAAGGTCGGCAGGACCTTCTCGATGCCGACCATCGAGATGAGCGTCTCGGGCAGGGTCAGGCACATGCGGCCGTTGCCTTCGGACTCGACGATGACCAGCGACCCAGTGTCGGCGATGACGAAGTTGCCGCCGGAGACCGCCACCTTCGCGCGGAGGAACTTCTCGCGCAGGTGCATCCGGGCTGCGTCGGCCAACTCAGGCGGGTTTGACGAGATGCCCTCGGGTGCGGGACGGCCGTAGCGGCCCATCTCGCGCTTGAAGATCTCGCGGACTTCGGCGCGGTTGCGGTGGATCGCCGGCACGACGATGTGGGAGGGACGGTCGTGTCCGAGTTGCACGATGAGCTCCGCCAGGTCGGTCTCCCATGCCGCGATCCCTTGTTCTTCCAGGTACTCGTTGAGGTCGGTCTCCTGGGTGGTGATCGACTTGATCTTGACGACCTCGTCCACGCCCTTCGCGCGAGCGACCTGTGCGACGATCTCGTTGGCCTCGGCAGCGTCCCGAGCCCAGTGCACGTGTACTCCGTGCTTGGTGAGGTTCTCCTCGGCCTGTGCCAGGTAGACGTCGAGGTGCCGGCCAACTCGGTTCTTGATGGTCTCGGCGGCGTCACGCAGGTCTTCCCAGTCGGGGGACTCCGCCACGCGCTGGGCCCGCTTGTTGCGGATCGTGGTCGTGGCGTTGCGCATGTTCTTGCGCTGCACCTCGAGCTGCAGTTCCTGTTTGGCCGCCTTCGGGAACTTGGGCATGCCCAGGTAGGTGCCGGGGGTGTTCGGCGCAGGGGTGAGGCGTGCCACGCCATGGTTGCCATCGGTGACGCGGCGCAGGGCCTTGGTCGGCTCGCTCTCGTGGGTCGTCGTCATGTCAGTCGTCCTCCGTTTGGGCCAGGATCTCGACGAGGTGGATGGGCTTGACGCCCGAGTTCTGACGGCTGAGGACGCCGCCGATGTTCATGAGGCATGAGTTGTCGCCGGCGACGACGTACTCGGCCCCCGTCTCGCGGACGTGCCGCGCCTTGTCGTTGGCCATGGCGGCGCTGACGTCGGGGTTCTTGACGCTGAAGGTTCCTCCGAAGCCGCAGCACTGGTCGGCATCGGGGAGGTCAGCCAGCGTCAGGCCACGCACATTGCGGAGCAGGTCCAGCGGCTTGTCCCCCAGGCGGAGGAAGCGCTTGCCGTGGCAGGAGGGGTGGTAGGTCACGAGGTGTGGGAAGTACGCACCCACATCGGTGACGCCCAGCACGTCGACGAGGAACTCCGGCACGTCGAAGACTCGCTGATGGATCGCCTCGACCTCGCGCACCAGGCCCTGGTCACCGCTGTGCTGGGCGATGACGGGGTGCTGGTCGCGCACGGCGGCGGTGCAGGAACCCGACGGACTGACCACGTAATCGTAGTCGCTGAACGCCTTCACGTAGCTGCGCACGGTCGGGACGGACTCATCGAAGTAGCCGGTGTTGGTGGTCATCTGACCGCAGCAGGTCTGCTCACGCGGGAACTCGACGGTGCAGCCGAGGCGCTCAAGGAGTTGCACGGTCGCGCGACCGGTCTGGGGGTACATGACATCGTTGATGCAGGTGATGAACAAGGCGACGCGTTTCCCCCGTCCGGGCAGGGCGTCTGGTACGGCATCGAGGATGCTCTGAGTGGTCATTGGTGGTGGACCTCCTGGTGGCGAGTGGCGGAGAGGGTGATGCTCACGGGAGCATCCAGGACAGTAAGGGGGTGGACATGAGGCCGGCGATGAGGCACATGAGGACCAGCAGGAGCAGCGAGAACTTGAGCACCTTGCGCAGGATGACGCTCTCCCCACCCGCCAGGCCGATGGCTGTCGCGGCGATGGTGAGCGACTGCGGCGAGATCATCTTGCCCACGACGCCGCCCGCCGCGCCTGAACCGACCAGCAGGGCTCGCATCGGGTCGACCCCAACGGACGACCCGACGCCGATCTGGGTGCCGACGCTGGACTGCAGGTTGCTGAACAGGATGTTGGCCGAGGTGTCGGAGCCGGTGACGTAGGTGCCGATCCAGCCAAGGACTGGGGCGAGGAAGGGGTACACGGCGCCAGCTCCGGCGAGGAACATGCCCAAAGAAAGCGTCTGGCCGGAGTCGCCCATGACGTAGGCAAGGGCGACGACCATGCCGATGGTCAGAACCGAGAAGCGCATCTTCTTGGCGTTGCGGCCGAGCTCGCGGAAGATTTCGGCCAGACCAACCTTGTAGATGAGGCCAACGGCAATGGCGACCAGGGCCAGCAGGAAGCCGGGCTGGCTGAGCAACGGCAGCGTGTAGGCGCGATGGGCGGCGGGAGTGCCGGCGGCTGTGTTGAGCCCGCTGAGCAGCGGCCAGGCGATCTTCTGGTCCGCGCTGGCCAGGGCCGTCTTCACGTCCGGGACCGCGGCGATGCCGAAGATGACCACGACCAGGACGTAGGGCACCAGGGCCATCCAGATGCGCCCGGCGCTCAGACCGGTGGTGTCAGCCTGCTGAGCAGCGACCGGCTCGGTCTCGACGCTGGGGTCCATCGGGATGCCGATACGCTGGGCGGCCTCGCGGCCGCCGCTGGGGTGCCAGACCTTCAAGAAGGCCATGGCAGCCGCGACCGAGATGATGGCCGCGAAGACCTCGGTCAGGCTGTACACGGCCGTGCCGGCCACGAACCACTTCACGAGGCCGAACACGAAACCGACGAACAGCCCGAACGGCCAGCACTCCTTGACGCCCTTCTTGCCGTCCATGATGGCCAAGAGCAGGAAGGGGACGACCAGGCACAGCACCGCGCAGACGCGGGCGGTCACATTGGCGACTTGGGTGAGTTCGACGCCCGAGGTGCGCGACGCCATCAGCACGGGCAGGCCAACGGCGCCAAAGGCGACCGGCACCGTGTTGGCCACCAAGGCGGTCACGGCGGCGCGCAGCTTGGAGAAGCCGACGGCGATCAGCATGGCGGCCGCGATGGCAACGGGAGCACCGAAACCGGCGAGGGCCTCCAGGAGGCCGCCGAAGCAGAAGGCGATCAGGATCCCCAGCACGCGCGGGTCGTCGCTGATGAGGAAGAAGGTGCGACGCAGGTCGTCGAAGCGGCCACTTATCACGGTGATCTGGTACATCCAGATCGCAGCGAGCAGGATCCAGACGATCGGGAAGACGCCGTACGTGAAGCCCTGGACGCTGGTGGACAGGGCCAGCCCCACCGGCATGTGGAAGGCCACGACGGCAACGAGCAGCGCCACGCCCCAGCTGAACACACCGGCCCAATGGGCCTTCCAGCGCAGCAGGCCGAGCGTGACGAGCATGGCGATGACGGGCAAGGCGGCAACGAGGGCAGAGGCCCAGGCGTGGCCCAGCGGGTTGGTCGAGGGGGTGAAAGCCTCAAGAAGCTGCATTCGGAGACTCCATTGTTCCGGATAGGGCCCCATTGGTCCTACCAATCAGACGATAAGCTTGCGCTGGCGCGGAGTCAAGGCTTTCAGACCGCGCCGCAAATGGGGCGGTGGCCAAGTGGCCGGCGGAGGCTTGGGTCATCACGAGGAGGGCATGTCGGTGCAGACTGATCGCGGCGGGTTCGAGGTGGCCCTGCAACACATCCGGTCGGGCATCCTCGACGGCACCTATCGCCGCGATGACAGGCTGCCACCGGAGCGTGAATTGGCCGCGCAGCTGGACATCGGTCGGGGTGCGGTGCGCGAGGCGATCCGGGTGCTGCAGGCACAAGGCGTCCTCGTCTCGATGACCGGGCCAGGCAACGGCACGATCGTGCAGCCCGCGCACATCGAGGCCCTCGGGCAGGTGCTCGAGCTGCACCTGGCCTTGGCCAGCATCAACTTCACCGACGTCAGCGAGACGCGCGCCGCGCTCGAGCGTGCCGCGATGGCTTCCGCCGCACGGGTGCGGGCGGCAGCTCCCCTGGCCCAGGCCGTCTCCTTGCAAGAGCGCATGCGATCCGAGCTTTCGCCGGAAGCATTCAACGCCCTCGACACGCAGTTCCACGTCGCGCTCGCCAGATCGGGCGACAACCAGTTCCTGTCTGACCTGGCCGTGGCCATCCGCAGGGCTGTCCATTCTCCGATCCTGGATGCGGAGCACGCCCTGCCCGACTGGCCCAACTTCCAGGCGATCCTTGTCGCCGAGCACCAGCAGATGCTGGATGCCGTGATCGCGGGGGACCCCGAAGCCGCCGCCGTGGCCGTAGAGCGGCACGTGCGCAACTCCTACCGCGCGCTACTTCACCCGGGCAGGGCCCCAGCGTGAATAGCGACACAGGTGAGCCTCCACGGCAAGGTGGTCGACGAAGGAGATCAGGCCATAGCCGATCGTGTTCTTCATCGCGTGCTGCTGGGCGGTGTCAATCACGCCAACCGGGCTGGAGGAAGATCCCTTGCCCACCCGGTTTTCGCTGCAAGTCAGCTCAGCACGGTGAGCACCACGGGCATCAGGATCGCCGTGGTGACACCGGAACATGCCATGGCCAAGGCAGCAAAAGCGCCGGTCATGGGTCCCTCAGCCAGAGCCTGTGACGTGCCGATGCCGTGGGAACTGACACCCAGCGCCAGCCCTCGAACTCTGGGATCGCTGACGTGCAGGGCATTCAACAGCCATGGGCCAGCAACGGCACCCAGGACCCCGGTCAGGACGGTCAGCACCGCAGCGAGTGCGGTCACGCCCCCATTGCCGTCAGACAGGGCCATCGCAATGGGCGTCGTGGCCGACTTGGGGGCGAGCGTAGCCTCAAGGGCATGGCCGCCACCCATCACACGGACGACGAGCACGGCTGACGCGATTGCCGTCAGCGACCCGATGATCACGCCCGCAGCCACCGGCGCAAGCAGTTGCTTGATCGCAGACCCCGCCTTGTACAGCGGCGCAGCGAGAGCCACCGTCGCCGGCCCGAGAAGGAAACTCAGGTAGCTTCCTCCCACGAGATAGGTCTTGTAGTCGATACCGGTGATCTCAAGGAAACATGCAACGAGAACGATGGCCGTCAGCACGGGAGTCAGCAGTGCACTGCGCCCGAAGGCACGCCAGATACGAACGGCAACCAAGTACGCCGCGACGGTCAATGTGATGCCGAAGAGCGGCGTTCTGATCAAGTCCTCAAAACTGGCATGCATGGCACGAAGAATGTCCATCCCGATCATTGCTCCACCCCCGCATCAGGCGTGGTTCGGTGCGGCTCGATACCCTCCATGCGCTGAGAGTTGCCCACCAGCGCATCAGCTTGGTCGTCAAGTTCGTCAGTGTCGGCAACCAGCATCGTCTTCACCAACGAGGCCGCACCAGTCGTGACGATCAGACCTGCCGCCCACGGCAACACCAGACCCACCGACAACACGGCCCAGTGCGCGCGAATAATGCCCAGACACCCAATCACACCAACGCCAGCGGGAATGAACAACAGTGGAAGCTCGTCCAAGACACGATCACCGGCCTTGAGGACGTCAGCGTCCGCGTCCGGCTTGCGCCAGATCAACAACAGCAGAAGAAGCAACATCCCCAGAACCGAACCCGGGACCTTCAGGTGAAAGGCGGAGACAAGAAACGTGCCCACCAACTGACAGCTCAATAAGCCCAGCAGCCCTCGGATCATCGAATGATCACTACCGATTCTCGTCTGTTCACTTGTACTGCATTCCTTCACCAACTCTGGGTATTACCCACACCACAAGTTGCGGTCAACCCGGATTTTACCACGTCTGGAAGTCGGGTACTCAACCCCGCTCATGCGCGAGAAGAATAGTGGAGGCTGGAGGAACACCAAGGCGACCTTGGGCCTCCAGCCTCCAAAAAATGCCGGGACATCCCCAGGCACAGAGTGAATCAGAAGAACTACGCGATCAGCGCTGCTCGGGATCGCTGTTCGGTTGATCGTGGTGCACCACTCCTCGCGTGGTTCCCCTATATCCCGACTCATCGAGCGCAGTCTCGGCACGGGAGTGCTGCAGATGGTCCTCGGTGTCCATCACCACCTGGTTGCGGTCGTGGTGAAGGTGGTGAAACTCCTCCGGGGAACGTTCGTCGCTGGATTCGGTCATGCTGGTCCTCCTGGTCCGTTCGTGCGGCTTACCGGTCTGCACCGTGTACAGCTAGGGCCGGATGCAGTGAAGCGATTGCATCGCCTGCCGTGGAACCAACCCTTCAAGTCGGTCGCGATCTAGACGCCTCGTCAGCGACGGACTTGAATTGGTCGGGGCAACAGGGCTCGAACCAAGGGACCTAACCCGCGAGCCCAGTTGACCAGGCGTTTCCCTGTGGCTATGCGGCATCGTGGCACCCCGTGGGATGCACGTGGGAGATGGGGCCGAGTCCCGCGAGCCGTCATGGGCGGGCGGCGGGGGGTCTGCGTCTCGCGACCGCGATTGTGATCCGAGGAAGGCGA
The DNA here is from genome assembly GCF_039527675.1 of Luteococcus sanguinis. Classification (NCBI taxonomy): domain Bacteria; kingdom Bacillati; phylum Actinomycetota; class Actinomycetes; order Propionibacteriales; family Propionibacteriaceae; genus Luteococcus; species Luteococcus sanguinis. The sequence continues at coordinate 24,406 of NZ_BAAAKI010000003.1, read as the reverse complement.
GGCCTGCCTGCCCGGTCGAAGGGTCATGATGCCCTGCTGGGCATCCGGTTCCGAGGCGGCGCCAGCGCCCAGGCTTCGGCCGTTGTGGCCAGACAATTCACCAGATGGTTGATCTTGCCCCGCACCGACTCGGCTCCCTGACGGGTAGCGTGGGCTGCGTGCCCGACATCCGGAGGCCCACCCTGCCGCTACAGGCCGTCGAACAGGTCGCGCACTTCGTCCAGGAAAACCATTGCGACGGGATCGACGTCCAGGACCTTGCCGATGCTGCAGGCTATAGCCGGCACCACTTCAGCCGGGCCTTCAAGGCATCAACCGGAGTCTCTCCCAGCGCCTACCTCGCTGCTGTGCGGATCGAGACGACCAAGCGACTCCTGCTCTTTGAGAGTTGCGCGGTGATCGATGTGGCCGCACAGGTTGGATTCGACTCACTGTCCAGCTTCACCCGTCGTTTCGCCACGACGGTGGGCACCACGCCCGGACAACTACGGCAGCTGGCGCAGAAGCTGGAACACTGCGCGGTGGCCCCGTTCGCGCTGGGCGACCCCAACCAGCCGAACGTCGCCGTCACCCCGGTGCTCCCCGCGGGTGTCGAGGATTCCTGCCGTATCTGGCTGGGCTGGTACCCCACGCCCGCCCCGATCGGCCTCCCGTCCGCTGGACAGCTGGCTGAGTACGACGAGCCCGTCTTCCTACCGCTGCACCCTGGAGCGCCATGGCTGCTGGGCTTCGCCGTCGAGGAGTCCGACGACCACCTGCACGAACTCGCCCCGGCCTGGCCGGTCGTCGCGCGCCATGAAGCCCCCATCATCCAGCCCGGCGCGGTGTCGCTCACTTTCCGTCGTGCCAGCCTCGACGACATCCCGCTGCTCAGCGCCCTGCCGGCGCTGGCCAAGTGAGCACATCGGGACAAAGATCGACCGACCCCGCTGCCTAGCGTTGGTGATGTCAACACCGACCACCGATGGAGGACACCATGACCCGCACCACCGGAACCCCCACTTGGCTCGACCTCGGCACCAACGACCTCGAGACCGCCACGGGCTTCTACGGCGAACTGTTCGGCTGGCAGTTCGACGATGCCGGCCCTGACTTCGGCCACTACAACATGATCACCAAGGGCGGCGGACTCGTCGGCGGCATGATGGACTTCGCCAACTACCCCACCGACGGCAGCGTCCCCGTCCCCGCAGACGGCCCGAAGAGCGCCTGGGACGTCTTCCTTGCCGTCGACGACATCGACAAGCGACTCGACCTGGCCACCGCCCATGGCGCCACCGTCCTGTTCCCCGCCAGCGACGTGGGCCCCGCAGGCCGCTGCGCCACCGTCGCGGACCCGACCGGAGCCACCATCGCCATGTGGCAAGCCGGGGACACCGAGGGCTACGCCTTCACCGGCCAGCCCGGCACCCCGGTCTGGTTCGAGCTGATGACCCAGGACTTCGAGGCCGCCAAGGCCTTCTACACCGCAGTCTTCGACTTCAACCCCGTCGCCATGCAGACCCCCATGGAGGACGGCGCCGACACCGACGCCTCCGCCTACGCCACCAACGGCCCGGAGTCCGAGGCGTCCAGCGGCATCTGCAACGCCGCCGGCTTCATCCCCGAGTCTGAGGGGTCGTGGTGGCGGATCTACTTCGCGGTCGATGACTGCGACCAGGCCGTCGAAACCGTCCAGAGGATGGGCGGACAATTGCTCGACGGGCCGGAGGACTCCCCTTTCGGCCGCATCGCCACGGTGGCCGATCCGATGGGGGCCACCTTCCAGCTGTGTTCCCCGAGTGAGGCGGTGCGCTGATCACTGCAGCATGAGGCTGCACCTGAACCACGGTGCCCGGGTTCGGCCATCGGTCGGAACCGGCCCTCGCAGGTGCACCGTGGCCTGGCCGGCCCAACGATCCGCAACTTTCCAGAGCCCGACATCCTGCCAACTACTCGACGCGGGACAGTTGATCACGCACTCGAGGTCCGGCCTGGTACTGGAATTGTCGCGGCACACGTGAGAGAACTGGTGGCATGACCTTCACCGCATGGATCGTCCGCGAGACCGAATCCGGGGCCCAGGCCGCTCTGGAGAGCCTTGACGAGAACATTTTGGAGGACCTGGACACGACCGTCCGCGTCACTTACTCCGGCATCAACTACAAGGACGCCCTGGCCCTGCGGGGGCGCCCCGGCGTGATCCGCAGGCACCCGCTGATCCCGGGCATCGATCTGGTCGGCGAGGTCGTTGAGAGCCGCCACCCCCGCTGGAGCGCCGGAGACCTGGTGGTGATGACCGGGGCCGGCTTCGGTGAGGAGCACCATGGCGGGCTCTCGCAGCTGGCCAAGGTGAGCGGCGACGACCTGGTGGCGGTACCCGATGCCTTCTCCGCACACCAGGCCGCGGCCATCGGCACCGCTGGCTTCACTGCCTCGCTGAGCCTGCTCGCCCTGCAGCGCGCGGGCATCACCCCCGACCGCGGCCCCGTGCTGGTGACCGGCGCCGGTGGGGGCGTGGGTTCCGTGGCCCTGGCCCTGCTGGCCGGGTCTGGCTACGAGGCGCATGCCGTCACCGGCCGCCCCGATCAACTGCGCGACCAGCTCACGTCACTCGGCGCCTCGACGATCGTCTCCCGCGAAGACCTGGACACCGGCGGCAAGCCGCTGGCCAAGCAGCGCTGGGCGGGCGTCATCGACGCCGTCGGCGGCGCCCCGCTGGCCAGCGCCCTGGCCTGCCTACACCAGGAGGGCGTGGCCACCACCTGCGGCCTGGCAGCCGGCCCGAAGTTCGCGGGCAACGTGATGCCCTTCATCCTGCGCGGCATCTCGCTGCTGGGTATCGACTCGGTCCGCACGCCCGCTGATCGCCGCGCCGCCGCCTGGCAGCTGCTGGCCGAGGCCCTGGCACCGCAGCGACTGGACGGCATCACGCGCACCGTAGCCCTGGCCGACGTGCAGCAGACCGCAGAGGAACTGCTGGCTGGCAAGGGCACCGGCCGCACCGTCGTGGAGGTGCCCCCGCTGGGCAGCTGACCCCCAGATCGCGGCTGGCGGCCCGCGAGCCCGCCGCACGGGGCCACACTTCTACAGCGAGCCGCTGAGCACCCGTGCCCGGTTCAGAACCGGGTGAGACCGTACGCCGCGCTACCCCTCGGCGCGAGTCGGTTGTTGTCGTTGGGCGAGGCCTTCTATTCCCTGCCATGCTCAGGTGGATCCTGACAGCGCGTCGCCAGGACCATGTGCGATGCACCACCGCTCATCAGCGTGACGTGCGTGCTGTCATTGCCGGGTCCGGTGCCGGGGTTTTCCTCGGCCCCTGCACAAGTAGTGGAGTTGGGCTCAGCAGCGTGTGATCGGGTGGTCGACGGGGGTCGGGGCTGCCCGCGACGAGCGACGGGATAACGGTGCGTTCCCAGGGCGCACGAAGCTCGCCCGGACCCATCTCCAGGATGCCGACGCTTGGATGCCGACGCGTGGAGCCTTCCAGATGAGGTCACTGCGGCCAGCTCACCTCGCCAGCCCGGCCCTGTCGAACTCCTGCTGCAGCCCGGACGACGGCGATGAACCTGGCGCCAACTCACGAACGATGGCATCGAAATCATCGCCTTGGCCAGCAGCGACGACGAACCCTCGGGCGCGAACCAACAGATTCGCCGCCACGCGGTAATGCCGCTCACCCGTCTCACGGAGCTCATAGTCGGCCAACCGAACCAAGACAGGAAACAGCCTCGCCGCGATGGGAAAGGCGCCTCGCCTCAGCCAACTCACCCACAGCCAGCGCCCGTTCGGCATCAAGGCCGCGCGCCGCGCCCAGTCAATGGCCCGCTCCACGTCTGCAATCTCAAGGAATGCCTCACCCGTCTCCAGCGCCCACGCCGCAACCGACCCGTCCCTGGCGTAGGTGGCGATGTTGCCGACGAGGGTGTCGGCGCCCGCACCGACGCGTATGCCACCGGATCCACAGCAAAGAAGTCGAACTGGACTTGATCATCCACGCCACCAGCCGTGCCGCCGGCACCTTCGCCGCCGTTGCCGTCACCGGATGCAGCGCGATCAGACGCCGACAGGCATCCCCGATGATGCCGGCCGAATCATCGGCACGCATGATGATCCGAAGCGACGACATCAACGCCCGATGACACACGTCATGGACCACCGAAGCATCCTCGACGCCCACCGCCTCCTCGAGAATGTCAACCGCCTCGTGCATCCGGGAACCGTGCTCATTGGCCGCCCGATACCGGTGCAGGTCGCCACTCGAGCGGATCAAGGGCAAGACCTCGTCGGCCAGGTCGCTTCGCATGCATCCATCCTGTCATCGCTGACATCCGCACTGGCTAGCCCTGGGCCTCGCCGAGGCGCGCTTCGGGCGTGAGCTCGGCGGAGAGACCGCCGCCGGTCGCAGCCCGGGCAAGAGCGCGCCCCAGCGCGGGTGCCTGCTTGAACAAATTGTGACCGGCCACAAAAAGGACAGAGCCTGCCTCCCACACGGCCACGCCGTCCTCACTCCACGGGAGGTCGGTCACCCAGCAGTGAAGGAAGTCGCGCGGCTCTGGGTGGAGACCGGGCAGCGCCCGTGTCACGTATTCGCGTGCGCGTTCGTCCAGCGATCGAATCGCCGCAGGGTCGATGAAAGTTCCGTCCTCGCGGACGCCGACGGTGTCGCTGAGTCCGACCGAATAGCTGCTGTTGCCCGGTAGCGGCGTCGCGTAGACGCCGACTTCGCCGAAGACGCCGCTGCTGTCCTGCAGGCACGCGACTCGGGCCGGGGCGGCGGCTTTCACGTCGAAGGTCAGCCGGACGTGTGCGGCAAGGCGAACCGGCAGCGACAGGCCGACGCTGCGCGCCAACCGGGCGGTTTCGCGGCCGGCGCACACGACCACCTTGGAGTAGACAGCCCGGTCGGTGACGCTGCGCACCTCGACCGTCCCGTCGGCACGTGGATCGATGGAGATGACCTCCCCGGTGGTGACCGCATCTGCGAGGGCACCCGTGAGTGCCGTGATCGCGGCGCGGGTGCGGATCGCGCCGCCCGACTCGTCGAACACCGCTGGCCCCGAGTACCCAGCGAGCAGCGGCATTCGCTGGGCGACCTCGGCCGCGTCGATCTCGTGCGCTTCCACGCCGCCGACCTGGTCGAGCACCCGCAGCCGCGCCAGGGCGCTGTCTCCGATCGCCAGCACACCGTCTGATGAGACCAGTTCGACGTCGAAGTGTTCGGACCACTCATCCCACACGCCGCGGCTTTTGCGCGCGAAAGCGACGAGGCGCGGGTCGTCGTGGGCATGCCGGAAGATCCGCGACTCGCCTGCGGACTGACCCTTTCCGGGCAGACCAGCCTCGTACAAGCGCACCGGCACGCCCTGCTCCCGCAGTGCGTACGCCGTCGACAGACCGACGATCCCGCCCCCGATCACCGCTACCTCGGGTGAACGCGTCGTGGCAACGCCGTCGTCAGTTCCTGTCATCGCGTTCCTCGATCTGTTGGTGATTGGCGATAGGCCGCAAGAGAAAGGGGCCGCTGCCACGACGTCAGCGGGCTGTGCGAGCCCTAAGTCACCGCGCGCATCGACCCCTCCTCTCTGGGCCAGTACTCCCGGTCTGTGGTGTCAGGCGGGGAGCTTGGAGCCCAGTACGTCGAGCTTTTCGATCGTCGGTTCGGAGAACAACGTGCCGGTCTGCTCGGCGAGAGCTACCGCAACAGGGCCGGACAGGTGGGCGTCACGTCCGGCGTCATCAGGGAACACGTCGAAGATCCCGAACGAGGTCGGCCCCAGGCGGATCGCGAACCACGCGGTGGTCGCCTGCTCGTCCTCAGCAAGCGCACGGCCGCTGTCAAGGAACTCCTTCACGCTGTCCTCCTTCCCGGGCAACGCGTCAAACCTAACCAGCAATCCCTTGGTCACACGCATGACTTCTCCTCTTCCTTTGTCGTCGTGCCTGTGAGTTGAGACGTTATCGCCTCGGAGAACGCCGGCAGGCCCTCCGGCGAGCGGCTGGTGATGGGATTCTTGTCGACCACCACGTCCTGTCGACGACGTCGGCGCCGGGTTGCGCAGGACGGCGCGAATGCTCGGGAACGACGTCAGGGTGCGACCGGAGGCCACGCCCCAAACCTCATAACACACTGGCCTGCCTTGACCTGCTAACGTCCGTCGAATCATGAGGGTTCTGGACATCATCGACGACGAGGGTGAGATAGGCCGGACGCGGTTCGTTCGCGTCCAGCACCCCTGACCCCCCTTTCTTGTGAACCGTGGACGACGAACATCCACGGCTGGTGGTCATGCACGAGTGCGGGCGCTCCACCCGACCACTCAAACATCAGGACCACCCATGACATACGACCACCCCACCAACGCATCCGCACGCCTTGGCCACCGTCGCCTCGTCGCGCTCACCTTCAGCCTGCTCGGCCTCCACGTCGGCGTCCGAGCCGTCCAGCTCGCCGATCAAGCCATCGCCCTTGACCTCGAGCCCGGACAACTCGGCACCGGCGCAAGCCTCAGCGCTGTCGCAGGCATCATCACCCTCATCGCCGGGGCCCTGCTCGTCGACCGCTTGGGCCGACGCCCCATTCTCGCGCTCGGACTGATCGGCACCGGCGCCAGCTTCTGGGCCCAGGCCGTTGTCACCAACTACCCGCAATTCCTGGCCGCCAGCCTCGGCTACGGCCTGCTCGTGAGCTTCCTGGACCTGGCCGCCAACACCCTCGGCTCCGACGTCGAACGCAGTGAAGGCCGCGAACTCATGAACGGCTTCCACTCTTGGTTCAGCCTCGCAGCCTCCGTCGGCGCACTGCTCAGCGCCGTCGGACTGGCTGTCGGATCCGGCTACCACTCAGCCTTCATCCTGCTGGGCGCTGCCATGGCACTGGGCGGACTATGGGCGGTACGCCGATCGCTGCCGCCCAGCACTGCACTTCCACCCATCAGTGCCTTACACGAAGAAGCCCCTGCACCCCACAAGCAGCCCGGGCGTCGCCGGATGCCCAGCGGCGTGCTGCTGGCAGCAGCCATCGTCACCTTGTGCTTCTTCGGCGACGGGATCCTGGAGACCTTCCTGGCACTGCTGGTCCGCCACAACGAAACCGCTCCGCTGTGGCTTTCCGGCATCACGCTGGGCCTGTTCCACCTCGCCTCTTGGCTGGGACGACGCCTCTCGCAGCGCGCCATCACTGCCTGGGGTGAGCGACGGGTCCTCGTCACCGCCGCCCTGCTGGGAAGCCTCGCCATGACCGCGAGCCTGTGGCTCACCCACGGCTGGCTCGCAACCCTGGGCTTCGCCCTGGTCGGGTTTGCGCTGTCCCCCATCGTCCCGATCGGCTTCTCGCTCGCGGGGCGCCTGGCGCCAGCAGGACGTGAAGGGGCCGCGATTGGACTGGTGAACGCCTTGGGCTACGGGGCCTTCATCGCCAGCCCCGCCGCAGCCGGGTTCGTAGCCCACCACTCCACCATCACCACCGGAGTCGGCCTCGCCGCGATCACCATGCTCGGCATCGCCGCCGTCGCACTCGCCCTTCCAGCCGAACGGAATTCGGGCGCCTGAACCGAGCACCTTGCACCCTCGATCCGGCCGGCCAACAAGTGGCCGTTGTTGCTGCTGAGGCTGACGTCATGGCCAAGGAGAGCCTGGAACTCGGCAGCCACCAGCGGCATGTTCGAATGTTCGAGGAGTTGGGCATGCCCGCTCTTGGGGACGCTTGCGCTGGGGCCCCCGTTGCGGTGACCTTCCGATCAGGATGTAAGGGGGATCGTCTGCCCTCGATCGACCAGACGCAGGTCGCCCGGGGCGGCGTCACGGGCGAACCGGGCGACGAAGTCCTCGCGGGGGGACTTGAAGACCTTGTAGTCGTCGAAGTGGATGGGGGTGGTCACCTTGGGACGGATCGCCTGCACCAGCTTGACTCCTTGCCGGTCGTCCATGGTGACGGTCATCCCGGCAATCCTCGTGCCACCCAAGTGGACCACCATCGCGTCGATCGGCCCGCACCGTTCCACGACGCGCTCCAGGTCGCGGCGGAACAGGGTGTCGCCGGTGATGTAGGTGCGGAACGGCCTGCCGGCACCGGTGTCCAGCTCCAGCACGCTGCCCATCACCGGTGGCAGCAGGAAACGCATCGGTCCGCGGGCGTGCTGACCCGGCACCGAGGTGATGCGTAACCCGACGCCGGCGGCGGCGAGCTCTGACGACTGCCACGGCGCCAGGGCCTTGGCGTCGAACTCCCACTTCTCGAGCCGGCGCGCCGCCTGACGTGTGGTGTAGACCGCAGGGGTCCGGTCGAGCTCCCGCCGGGCGATGCGGTCGAAGTGGTCCCCGTGCAGGTGGGACAGCACGATGGCGTCCACCTGCGGCAGGTCTTGTGGCTGGACAGAGGGCTCGGTCAGCCGTCGGCTCACCAGGCCCTTGCCCAAGTAGGCGAACTGGCCCCGGTGCAGGAAGTTCGGGTCGGTCAAGATCGTGAACGGACCGAGTCGCAGCAACGTGGTGGCGGTGCCGATGAATTCCAGGCTCGCGTCCATGGCTGACTCCTCGGTGTCTAGCTGAAGAAGATGGGCGAAATGACAGGCCCAACGGCCCAAGCCGCTGGCGGGTCGGCTCACCTGTTGACCATCAGACCACCGACCGTGAAGCCTCGTGACACCCCGAAGGGTGCGACTGGGGTGCCAAACCCCTGTGAAGGTCAGACGCAGGAAAGGCCGGTGAAGGCATCACGCCGAGCGAGCAGTACGCGGCCCAGCGGGTGGGCTGAAGGCAGGGCATGGGGAGCTCGCGACTTGGCGAGGACGGCCCCCAAAAGGAGGGTTGCCGATCAACGCCCGCGCATCGGCATGAGGGCAATGTCACGATCCTTCTGCCATGTAGTTCCGGTCACGAGACTGAGACTGCGGGGGCGCCTCGCATTGTTGCTTCTGCGCTGGTTACTGCTCGAGCGCTGTTTGAGCAGCGCGTACGCGTGGCTTCCTTGCGCGGCCCGTTCCCGCCCCATCCTGTCGAACCACGCGCGAACCTGTTTCGGCGTGATCGACGCCACCGCCTCATCCCCGAATTCGGGAAGGATCAGCCAATCCAACAGACTCCCGTACAGGGCCTTCGTCCTCGGTGTCAGATCACGCCTGGCCACCTCGTCCGGGCCAGGTCTCGGAACACGATCTCGACCGGAGCCTCCTCCTTCACCAGCTCGGGCTGGGGAGCCACCGGGGGCTGCCACTCACCAGGCTGATCGACCGTCACCGTTCCCCCGCTCATGAGCGGAGTTGCGACTGGGCACGCCTGAGTGGACTCGGACATGATGACTTCCATTTCGTTGGGCTTACGTCGGGGTTCAGATGTCCCAACAAGTCCCCCGGAAGCCCCTTGGTGCTCATCGGACCGACACATGGAACAAGGCGTTACCCCTAGTCATCTAGGAGAAACGCCTTGTCAGATGAAGCTCTTGAATTGGTCGGGGCGACAGGACTCGAAGAGGGCGATGGCCAGAGCGTTCCCCCGATTCACTAGGCGTTTCTCCTGTTGGGAGGTGGGCCGGTCGGGTGTCCGTGTCTCTCGCGTGTCTTTCGACTGTGGATTACCTCAGCCTACCCGGCGACTCGATCCGCGAAGCACGGCACAGTCACCCAACATCATCAAGCAATCCTGATGCGCTGAGATGACCGACCAGATACGTGAATCTCGCCGGCCCGTGGATCCGGCCAACAAGCCCACTCGGCTGGATGGGATAGTCGGCGCAGGAGACACCATGGAGACTTGGATTCAACCCTCGTGGCGACGAAGGCAAGTTCTCCGGCGACCGGATGATCGCCAGCGCGATTCCGTAGGCAGAAGCGACCCGCTGAAGGAGCGCTGAGAGGACAAGCAGAACGCGCCCCCCAGTTCCGCCTTCTGTAGAACGAGAAGTGCGCGTCACCCACACCGGCGCACATCACCGTGAGGTCAGGAGATGCAGTGTCGACACCACCCCGGACGTTCTCCGTCACGAAGGACGACGGCTCGCATTGGGCGATGCAGTACGGAGCCCACGGAGTCACATGGATCCCACTGCCCACCCCTCCGGACGCCACGGCTCCCGTCCGGCCGCCAGCGTTCGGAATCAACCCGTACGTACATGCCATCACGGCTGTAGCGGACTCGGCGGCAGGGATCTTCGACGCGTGGCAGCGGCACTCCCAGTTGGAGTGGGAGCGCACAAATGCAGAGGTGGCCCGCCACGGAGAGTGGCTGGCGGACATGATCGGACGTTGGGGGCAGGCGCACTCGTCCACCCTCGGGATCGACCTCCGGGTCAGCGAGTACGTCGGACGCGAGGCCGACGCGATGATGCGGCTCCTAGTCGAGAACAAGAAGGCTGCGCTGCCCCAGTCGATGCTCTATGAGCTGGACCAGATCCAAGAGGCGCTTCGCGGCTACCGGAGGACCCTCGGCGACCAGTTCGACGCCTTGGCGGCAGACAGCGAGATCGCGCTGGCCGAGGTGGTCCACGAGGCACTGCCCCACCGCTCGCTGAACCTCGACTTCCTGCACCTCCTGGCTGAGGATCCGGCAATTCGTTGGACCCAGGCCGTGCAGGCCAAATCGACCGGCGACTTCGGGCGAGAACTGAGCGTCATCGTTCGTGACCCGGGGCAGCTGCACCAGCGGCTGTTCGTGAGCAATGAAGTCGAACTCTCGCCCGCGGAAGCACCACGACCCGGCATCTTGCAGAAGTTCGTCCGACTAGTCACGCCGGCGCTGCCCAGGCTGTTCGAGGGGGACTACAAGTCCGACGCCTGGGAGCGACGTGATCAGTACCGGGAGCTGTCGCTCTTCGCCGCGGAGGTAACCCAGTCCAGGGCCCTCACCGCAGCCTGGCTGGCGACCGCTGACGTAGTGAGCGCCGCCCACGGTCGTCCCCTCGAAGTCCGGACGGATCACCACGGCGTCAAGCTGTCGCTGGGTTCGTCCGTGGCCCGGACGGCGATCGAAGCCTGAACCAGGAGGACGAAGTGTCAGTTTCGCCGGAACAGATCGCGCACGACTTGGCGATCGTGTACGTGACCAATCGCCATGCCATTGATGTGTCTGGCAGCTTCTATGTGAACTCGACCGAGGGTCTTGGAGGAGCCATCGACAGCATCTCCGGTGGTGGAGACGTCGAGAGCACCACGCTGCCGGACATCGACAGGCACAAGACCGTCACGGTGCCGGATGGGAAGAAGCGATTTGGGCTCTTCCAGCCCACCAAAGAGGTCGAGACGAGTGAGTTCGTCATCGATGACACGTTGCGCGCGATGATCAGCGACTACCGAGCTGCTCACGCTCGTCTCTTGGAACTACTGGCCAAGGAGTAGCCAGGGACCTGAGGCGTTGATGCCAACCAATACCGGAGCAGTCCCACGTCACCGGCGACCCGCCACGCCTCGGCCGGGACCGGCGTGGCGCTTGCAGGAATGATCACCGCCACGATCGGATCACCTCGGCAACGGCATGGTCCTCACGGGGACCACCCAGATCAGCAACATCCGCAAGCGCCGCAGCCAGGTCGACCCGAGGTTCCTCCTCAACGTGGATTCGCACCGGTCCGCGCGGATCTTGCTCCAACCAGAAGTCCGCGACCAGTCCGCGAGCACCCTGCTTGGTCACGTGCAGGTCAATGACCGACCCCATCGCGAGCCCGAGGCGAGGGTGGGCCGCCCCTGCCGCCGCGCACCGATTCTCTTGGAGAATGTCGTCCACGCTCCCCCGCATCGAGAATCGGTGAATGGGATGTCGCTTGGACAGCCACGACCGCAGCAGTTTCGACGGCTCACTGGCTGCAACCAGCCGATCCAGACGGCCGCGAAGCCGATGCCGCTCAGTGGCGCTGAGACCGCGAAGATGCCCCACGGCAGGTTCACCTTGAGCCACGGCCATCACGTCGAGAAAGGCCGTCGCCATCCGAGGGGACATGGGTCGCGCGCGGCCGCGACGGGCATCGGCTGCCTGGGCCACATCTGCGGCGTCGACAACCCAGGAGCTGCCCACCTTTTCGGCAGGCAGGCTGCCGTCAGCGATCAGCCGCGCGACGACGGTGCGGGAGACCCCCAGCCGCTGCGCGACGTCATCAATGGACAACCCTGACATACACACTAATGTGTCACTGCTGACACATTAGTGTCAACCTTCGACGCCAAGAACACCGCAGCACCGAGGGCGAAGTGGCCGCGGTCACCGCGCGCGAATAGCCTCATCGCGTGCGAATGGCCTCGTCGTCGGGCGCATCGGCATCGATGTCGCCAGCGAGCGTCGCGAGCGCCGCGTGACGCTTGCCCTTTCGCTCGAGGATGTATCGCTCCATCTCGGACGCCCTGACCTTGCGATGCACGCCCACCCCAGCGGCCTCGATCGCTCCACGGTCGATGAGTCTGGCCACGATCATCTGGCTGACACCGAGATGGTCCGCAACTGCCTCGACACTGAGCAGTTCTTCCGCCTGACCCTGGACCAGGTCACCCCGTTTGGCCATGTCACGGACGTCCAACGAGCGGCTCATCGTCGAGCCAGTCGACGTCCGCGGACACAAGCCCGGCCGCCACTGCCTCAGCCGTGCCGCGCCACGACGCCTCAGCTTCCTCCAGCAGGCGCGCCTGTCCAGTAGAGAAGGACGCCAGGGCGGCGTCCCTGAGCTCTTTGGCACAGGCCGACCGATCCTCGGGAGTCAGCGCCATCATCCATGGGTACACCTCAGTCATCGCCGCAACCGGTTCAGCCTGCCCCCGCAGCAGAGCTTGCATGAATTGGGCAGCAGAGTCCAGCAAGTGGTCCATCTCGGCAGCCCGTCTCGCAGCCATCAACACCATGGGTTCTCCATCCCGGCGAGTGACCGTCACCGGCCCCTGCTCGGCCTCGGCGAACACCTCGGCCGACTTCTTGCTCAAATCGGAGGACCGCCGCGTCACCGTCATGACATTGCCCACGAATCGCCCCGAACGCGCACTCCTCACCGTGGCACGCACAGCAGAACGCTTGGTCGCCTTGGAAGGGGTCTCGATGGATGCCATGCCACCATGATATTTCGGAACATGTTCCGAACTCCACCGCCTTTGGGACCGGCGCCCAGCGACAGCCCTTGGACGGGGCCGCATCCGGTGGACTTCACCGGCTCGGGTGGCGTCCACCGACCACCACGAGCGTCGTGCTTCGGATCGCCGCAGGCCCCGCCACGCCGGTCACCATCCGGCCCCCAGCCTGCCAGCCTTCGTCCAACCACTCCCCCTTCCGCCTGGAGCCCCTGTCCCTGTCGCGTCCATCGGTCCGGATCAGCCACCGCTGTCTGCCGCCGAAGAACCCTCGACATCCAGAACAACCCCGATGTCACCGCTCGGTGCTTACGACCCCCGGACAAACACCGACCATCGAAGCGCCACACACCTCTTGCATCCATGGTGGGCTTGTCCTGTCCCCGGCTCTGCCGAGGACCCGTGGCGTCGCCGGAATGGCTCTACCTCTTGCTGCCGATCCCAGGACCTGGCTCAGTCATAGTGGCTGCCTTCCGGCGACGCTCCCCACCGGCCGTCGTCGCTCGATAGAGGCATGGGCACCCGCCCAATGGATGCATGCGCCCGGCCGGCCCCACGGAACACCGCGCGAAGGGAAACCACACATGTACGCAGGAATCGACACCCACAAGGACACACTCGCCGTCGCCGTCGTCGACCACCTCGGCACGGTCAAAGCCATAGCCGAACACCCCAACACCCACGCCGGCTACGCGGCCATCACCGCCATGCTCACCCTCCATCATGTCGAGCGCATCGGCATCGAAGGCTCCGCCAACTACGGTCGCTGCATCTCCGCGCACCTCGCACTCGAGACCGACCGACCCTGGCAAGTCCTCGAAGTCCCCACCCTGCGCACCAGCAGAGAACGCGCCGCCCAACCCAGCCGAGGCAAGACCGATCCCATCGACGCCACAGTCATCGCCCGCATCACCCTGCGCGACAACGACCTGCCCCCAGTGCGATACTCCGTCGGACCCGCTGCCGACCTCCGCAGCCTCATCGACTACCGCGACGACCTCATGGCCGAACGCACAGCCCTGGCCAACCGCGCCCACATGGACCTCATGGGGCTGTTCCCCGGCTACCAGAAGACCATCACCACCCTCACTCAACGACGCCACCTCAACGCCGCCATCGAGCTGGTCACCAACGACCCCCGCAACAACAGCGGCACGCGCCTCACCCAGATCTACGGCGTAGGCCCCCTGGTCGCAGCACGGTTCCTCGCTCTGGTCGTCGATGTCAACCGCTACCCCAACCGCGACACCTTCGCCTCTGCCAACGGCACCGCACCCATCCCCGCATCATCCGGACGCACAGTCCGCTACCGCTTCAACCGCGGCGGGAACCGCCAGCTAAACCGATGCCTATACACGATCGCCCTCACCCAGATCCGAGCTGATACCCCCGGCCGCATCTACTACCAGCGCAAGATCTCCGAAGGAAAGACCTCCAAGGAAGCCCTCCGCTGCCTCAAACGAAAGCTCTCCGACACCATCTACAACACCATGCGACGCGACCAACAGCCCGTCACCGCAACCTCCCCCACCTACCTGAAAGAAGTCGCATGACGAACCCCTGTACATAGAGGCCCACTCACGGCCAACTCCCGAGGCCGAGCGGCTCAGTGCATCGTCAGCAGTGGCTTGCGCCTGTCAGCAGAGAGCAGCCGCTACGGTAAATGCCAGTCCAGTTAGGAGATCACGTGACCGCAGTCTCGGCAGGCGCCAACCCCACCGACGAACGGTCTCCTGGCCATACGAGCCCGCGGCTCGGAAGCGGCGGCATGACCGACTACCAGGCGAAGTACTACGCCCGCGAGTTGCAGCGCAGCTACGCGAACGATCACGTCGGCAAGCTCGCCGGTTTACTGTTCGACGCCCAGGTGGAGCCGAAGCCGCACCAGATCGACGCCGCCCTGTTCGCGTTGCAGACACCGTTCCTGCCGGGCGTGATCCTCGCTGATGAGGTGGGCCTCGGTAAGACGATCGAGGCGGGCATCGTCATCTCGCAGTATTGGGCCGAACGCCGCCGCAGCATCCTGATCGTCGCCCCGTCGAGCCTGCGCCAGCAGTGGCAGCAGGAGCTGTACGAGAAGTTCCTGATCCCGTCCGCCATCCTCGACCCGAAGTCGAAGGACTCGCTGCTTGACGCTGCGGGCGGTCGCTCGGCGCAGGTGTTGATCTGCTCGTATGAGTTCGCGCTCCGGCACGAGACGTTGCTGCTGAAGGTCTGGGATCTCGTAGTCGCGGACGAGGCGCACCGGCTGCGCAACTACTGGACGGGTAAGACGAAGGCCGCCGAGGCGGTGGCGCACATCGTCAAGGGCGCACACAAGACGGTGCTGCTGACGGCGACGCCGCTGCAGAACAAGCTCGAGGAGCTGTACGGGCTGGTCTCGATCTTCGACCCGGACTATTTCTATTCCCTTGATGCGTTCCGGGAGCGGTACGTCAAGAACCGAGACCTTGGCGGTGACGACGACCTGGTGGAGCGTGTCGCGACAGTCTCGAAGCGTACCTTGCGCCGCGATGCGGACAAGTACATCCACTTCACCAAGCGCCTACCGCTGACGGTTGAGTTCACCCCGTCGCCCGACGAGGCACGGCTCTACGACTTGGTAAATGACTACCTGCAGCGCTACGAGCTGTTTGCCTTCGCCGGGAGTCAGCGCCACCTCTCTGCCCTGATCATCCGCAAGCGTCTCGGCTCGTCGACCTACGCGGTCGCGAGCACGCTGGAGAACATCGCGAATCGTCTGGCCGATGAGGTTGCCGCTGGGCAGCGCCGCGACGGCCGCGGCGGCCTCGTGGCAGCAGACTTCGCTGTCGACGACGAGATCACCAGCGAGGAACTGGAGGAGGCCGACGAGATCGACGGCACGGCCACAGGTGCCCGTGCGTCGTCGTTGCCGCTAGACGAGTCGTTGCTGGAGGCGATGCGTGCCGAGGTTGCGGAGCTGCGCGAGTACGCGGCTCTGGCTCGTTCGATCACCGAGAACCAGAAGGCGGTCAAGCTTGGTGAGGCGCTCGATCTGGGCTTCGAGCGGCTGCGTGAGCTGGGTGCTCCTGAGAAGGCCATCATCTTCACCGACTCGACCAAGACGCAGGAGTACATCGCGCGCTCGCTGCGGGAGGCCGGTCGCGGCAAGGGACTCGTTCTATTCAACGGTTCGAACAACGGGCCGGAGCAGACCGCGATCCACCAGGCGTGGCTGGAGAAGAACAGAGACGGCGACCTGGTCACCGGCATCGCCGCCGTGGATCGTCGCAAGGCGCTCGTGGACTACTTCCGCACTGAGGGCACGATCATGATCGCGACCGAGGCTGCGGCAGAGGGCATCAACCTGCAGTTCTGCTCGATGCTCGTCAACTACGACCTGCCCTGGAACCCGCAGCGGGTCGAGCAGCGCATTGGCCGTGTGCACCGCTTCGGGCAGAAGCACAACGTCGTCGTCGTGAACTTCTCGAATAAGGGCAACATCGCCGAGCAGCGCATCCTGGAGTTGCTGACGAACAAGTTCCAACTCTTCTCCAGCGTCTTTGGCGCCAGCGACGAGGTGCTCGGCGCGATCGAGGACGGGCTGGACTTCGAGAAGACGATCAGCGACATCCTCACCCGCTGCAGAACCGCTGACGAACTGGACTCCGCGTTCAAGGAGCTGGAGGCGCAGTACGCGGGCGAGATCTCGCGCGAGATGGCCAGCGCCAAGGCGAAGGTCTTCGACAACCTCGACCCCCACGTCCAGGATCGCCTCAAGGCCTACGACACGCAGTCCGGCGAGGTGCTCAACAAGTTCGAGCGCTTGCTGCTCGCGGTAACCCGGCACGAACTCGACCAGCACGCCACCTTCGAGGGCGACGGGCGCACCTTCGTGCTGAACCGGACCCCGGTGAAGGACGCGCCGACCGGGCTCTACTTCTTCAAGTCCCAGCCGCTGGAGAACGCCCACCAGTACCGTTACGCGAGCCCGCTGGCCCAGCACGTCGTTGAGACCGCCAAGACCCACGACACCCCGGCACGCGAGCTGACGTTCTCTCTCGGCCTGTCGGAGCGTGTGAGCAGCGCGATTCGTGCGCTGGAGGGCACCAGCGGCGAACTCACCGTCAGTGTTGCGACCTTCCGGATGAGGGCGCGCGACGAGGATGTCTCCGAGTCCTACATGCTGGCCGGCGCCCTGACCGATGACGGCCAGTGGCTCGATGAGGAGTACGTCGCGGACATCCTCGACCTGGCCTGCATCTCGGTTGGAGAGCAGCCCGTGGCGATCGATGCGGCACGCTTCACGCCGCACCTTGATGCACGACGGTCGGAGCTGGAGAAGGAAGTCCAGGGCCGCAACTCCCGCTACTACGACCAGCAGGAGGAACTGCTCTACCGCAACCAGCAGGACCGCAAGGCCGAGCACGAGGGCAAGATCCGCGAGTACCGGGCGAAGGAGAAGGAAGCCCGCAAGCTCGCCCGGCAGGCCGACGACCCGATGGAGCAGCTGCGCCTCAAGAAGGAGGCCCGCAAATGGGAGCAGCGTGCAGAAGAGGCCGACGAGGACTTCCGAGATACACGCAAGAAGCTCCGCGCCGAGGCCGATAAGTACCTCGAGCTGATCGAGCAGTCGCTTCAGGGAACCCAGGAGACCGAGCACCTGTTCACGATCCGATGGCGGATAGCCACATAGACCACGGGCCATTCACAAACCCGACACTAATTGTTAAAATCATGAAAGAGAATCATCTGAATGACTGACGATATCTACGAAACACCATCCACTACTCTGAACTTCCAGACTGAGCTGGCAGCGCAGCTTGCCGATCTGATTCCCGAGGCCATCGCCGACGGCAAGGTGGATGTCGAGAAGCTCAAGGAACTGCTCGACGGCGACGTAGCCGATGGCAGCGAGCGGTTCGGACTCTTCTGGCCCGGCAAGAAGCGCGCCCTCCGTGCCGCGCAGGAACCAACCACGGCGACGCTTAAGCCTGACTTCGAGAACTCGAAGGACTGGGACACGACCAAGAACGTCTTCATTGAGGGCGACAACCTTGAAGTGCTCAAGATCCTGCAGAAGCACTACCACGCGAAGATCAAGATGATCTACATCGACCCTCCGTACAACACCGGCAAGGACTTCGTCTACCCGGACAACTACAAGGAAGGTCTCGACACCTACCTCGAGTGGACACGTCAGGTCAACGAGGAGGGCAAGAAGGTCACGACGAACGCCGAGACCGAGGGCCGCTACCACTCCAACTGGCTCAACATGATGTACCCGCGCCTCAAGCTGGCACGGAACTTGCTGATGAGCGATGGCGTGATCTGTGTTTCGATCGATGACCATGAAGTTGAGAACTTGAAGCGACTGATGCTGGAGGTTTTTGGGGAGGATAACTTCCTCGCGCAACTCATCTGGGACAAGCAGCACTCACAGCAGCAGGGAGTGTTTAAGAGGTATCACGAATATGTGCTCGTGTTTGCTAGAAATGCAGTTCGCCTTGGTGGTATACGTGGCGGAGAAGGCTTCATTGAAGCGGGAGCCCTGAAGAAGATTTCTCGAGCGAATCCGGCAAGCGAGTTCACTTTCCCGGCTGGAACGCGTTTTGACGCGCCTGACGGGTTCGAGCTTAAAGGTACGTACGGAGACTCTGAGAAGGTTTCGGTAGTATCGGGGCGATTCCTTGCGCGCAATGGTGCAACCGTCGAAGACGTGACTCTTAGCGCGGGATGGACGCAGAAGAATCAGATGACCTCCTGGTTTTCTGGGGCGGAGACGATCGACAGTAAGGGGCAAAGGGTCGTCGAGTTCTACTTCAACAGCGCCGGAAAGCTCAAGTGCCGCAAGGAGCGTGGAATGATCACGCCGCCTTCAATTCTTCCACGTTACGGCATGGTGAGTGAGCAAACCTCGCAACTGGATGCGCTAATGGGAGGGCACTACTTTGACACACCCAAGCCTGTTGAAATGATCAAGGACTTGTCGCGATGGTTCACCGCTGGTAGTGACACAATCATGGACTTCTTCGCAGGGTCGGGGACTACTGGACAGTCGGTGATGGAGCTAAATGCCGAAGACGTAGGAACTCGTCGGTTTGTGCTGGTTCAGTTGCCCGAGCCTCTAGATGTTGACACCGCTGGTGAACGTGAGGCGGCGCTGTTCTGCGACAGCGTCGGAGCACTCCGCAACGTCGCTAGCCTGACGAAGGAACGGCTTCGCCGAGCTGGTGCATCAGCCTCAGAAGTCAACCCCGCGGCTGATCTTGACGCTGGATTCAAGAGCTACGTCCTAGCCGATACGAACTTCGCCAAGTGGCGACTGTCGAGCGATGTTGAGGAGGACGCGCTGCAGCAGCACCTGCTCAGTCTTCGTGATAGTGCGACCGACGATGCGACTGCCGATGAGCTGCTCACCGAGATCCTGCTCAAGCAGGGCTACTCGCTGACCGAGGCCGTTTCACCTGCCGAGGTTGCTGGCCTTGACGTCCGGCTTGTTCGCGACCGTGACGGCGACATCGCCGTGTTGGCGTATTTGAACGAGCACGTCAAGCCGACGCTTGAACAACTGCGTGCGCTCGTTGACAAATCTCCGACGCGGATCATCGTGCTCGAGGACGCCTTCCAGGGCGATGACGAACTCAAGACCAACCTGGCCCAGCTCGCGAAGAGCAAGGGCATTGAGCTCTGGACGGCGTGATGAGTAGCGGGTTCAAGTTCGATGACAGCCAGCCGTATCAGCTGGATGCGATTGCGTCGGTGGTCGACCTGTTCGACGGGCAGCCGAAGGATGCGGAGAAGCTGGTCACGACCTTGCGCGGTGCGGCGGTGCTGCCCGACTCGGATCAGGCCGCACTTGATATCGATCTCACGCAGGAGGTCGGCGCCGTCGGCAACAGCCTGGTGCTTGACCGGGATCTGATCCTCGCCAATCTGCAGCGGGTGCAGGACCGGAACGGCCTTGAGGTGGCGTCGGCGCTCGCCGGCGACTCGCTCGACTTCGATATCGAGATGGAAACTGGTACCGGCAAGACCTACGTCTACCTGCGCACCATCTTCGATCTGGCCGTCCGCTACAACTTCACAAAGTTCGTGATCCTCGTGCCGAGTGTTGCGATCCGCGAAGGTGTCAGCACCAGCATCCGCCTCATGCGCAAGCACTTCGAGAACATCTACAAGCCGCAGGGCATCACCTTCGATGCCTCCGTCTACAGCGGCAAGAGTGCCGAGGAAGTGCAGTCGTTCGCGACCTCGACGAACGTCCAGATCCTCATCATGACGATCGACTCGATCCGCGGCAATGCGAACACCCGCATCATCCACCAGACCCGCGACAAGCTGAACGGACTTCGGCCCATCGACTATGTGAAGGCCACCCATCCGGTGGTCATCATGGACGAGCCGCAAAACATGGAGTCGAAGCTGGCGCAATCCGCCATCGGAGATCTGGACCCCATGTGCGCTCTGCGCTACAGCGCGACGCACAAGACCCAGCGCAACGTCGTCTACCGGCTCGACCCCGTCGACGCCCACGACCTCGGCTTGGTGAAGCAGATCGTTGTCGCGGAGGTGGCGCAGCAGGGTGCCGACGCGACGCCGTACATCAAGCTGCTCGAGGTACGTCGTGAACCGTCGTGGTCAGCCCGGCTCGAGTTGTCCTGTCGCAAGGCGGACGGCTCCCTCGAACGCCGCGCTGTCAGCGTGAAGCCTCACCAGGAACTCTCTGATCCGCGATTGACGAACAACCCGATCTACGAGGGTTGCCGCATCAACGAGATGAGCATCGAGCCCGCTTATGTCGATCTCACCACCTATGGCTACCTCGGTCAGGGGGAAAGCATCGGCGCCTCCGCGGGCGCGATCTACAAGGAGATGATCCGCGAGACCGTCCGCGAGCACCTGCGCAAGGAATCGATGCTGCGCGCCAAGGGCATCAAGGTGCTCAGCCTCTTCTTCGTCGACAAGGTCGCCAGCTACCTGGGCGACGGCACGAACAACGACGACGCCAATGGCGACTTCGTGCAGTGGTTCGACGAGGTGTTTATCGAGGAGCGTGCGAAGTCCGCGCGCTACCAGGAGCTGCTGCCGCAGGCGCCGAGTGAACTGCGCCGGGCGTACTTCTCCCAGATCAAGCGCGGCAAGACAACCACCTTCCAGGACTCGTCCGGCACCACCAAGGCCGATGACGACGCCTATGAACTGATCATGCAGCAGAAGGAACGGCTGCTCGACGAAAACGAGCCCGTGCGCTTCATCTTCAGCCACTCTGCCCTGCGCGAGGGCTGGGACAACCCGAACGTCTTCCAGATCTGCACCCTTCGTGAGATGGGTGCCGAAACCGAACGGCGCCAGACCCTCGGCCGTGGACTGCGCCTCCCCGTCGCCAAGACCGAGGACGGCTACACCCGCGTGGCTGACCGTGGCGTCGCGACGCTGACGGTCGTGGCGAACGAGTCGTACACGAAGTTCGCGGACGCGCTCCAGCGTGAGTACAAGGACGCCGGTGTCGAGATCGGCCGGGTGCGCCGGGCCGAGTTCTCGAAGATCCCGCTGCAGGACGAGAACGGTGCGCTCACCGATGACCAGTTCGGCTACCAGCGATCCGTCCTCGTGTGGGAGCACCTCAAGGACAAGGGCTTCATCGACAAGGACGGCGCGGTCACCTCGAAGTTCCAGCCGAACCAGCTCGGCTTCGACCTCGGCCTGCCCGTCGACTTCGTCTGGGCTGAGCCGATCATCATCGAGCTGGTCGAACGTGCCAATATCGGCAAGTACGTCAAGCCGATCAGCAAGCGTCAGCCGCGCGTGCTCAACAAGCAGCTCTACTCGACCCCCGAGTTTGAGGAGTTCTGGGAGACGATCAGCCAGAAGACCACCTACCGCGTCAGCGTCGGTCGCAACCAGCTGATCGAGAACGCCATCCGGGCGATCCACGAAGCACCTAAAATCGACGCGCTGCGCATCCAGGTCACCCGCGCCGGAGTCAAGGTACTGCGAGGCGGCGCCAAGGGTGAAGAACTCGGCACCCGCTCGGCCGATCTCAAGGGCAGCTACGACCTGCCTGACATCATCACGGAGCTGCAGGAGGCGACCTCTCTCACCCGCAAGACCATCGTCGACATCCTGATCGGCAGCGAGCGGCTGAGCGAGTTCATCGGCAACCCCAACGACTTCATTGCGATGACCAAACGCGCCCTCCAGAGCGAGCTGGCAAAGATCGTGGTCGACGGCATCCAGTACGAGCGAATCGCTGGCTCGGTCTACGAGCTTCGCGAGTTGCAGCGGGACGGCGAGGAGGAGAAGGAGCGCTTCCTTGACCAGATGTACAAGGTGCAGCACACCCAGAAGACCGATTTCGACTACGTGGTTTTCGACTCCGACGTGGAGCGCCAGTTCGCGGAACTGCTCGATTCCCGCGAGGACATCAAGCTGTTCATGAAGCTCCCCGCCAAGTTCAAGATCGATACTCCGGTCGGGCCGTACAACCCCGACTGGGCGATCATCAAGCAGGAGGACGGCGAACATCGCATCTACATAATCCGCGAGACAAAGAGCACGCTCGACGACTCAAAGCTCCGCCCTACGGAGCTAGCCAAAATTCGCGCGGCCAAGCAGCACTTCGAAGCGATTGGTATTCATGACTACAGCAGATCCACCCCTGCGCGTTGGGAGTTGTGATAGCGGGGCACTATTGCGCGAGTGCGGATAGTCTGCAGGCCAGCTGCTGGTCGCGCTCCGCACTCGCGTGCTGGTAGCGCATCGCCATCTGGGCGGTGGTGTGCCCCATCCGGGCCATCAGCTCCGCCGTCGTCGCCCCGTTCTGCGCCGCCAGGGTCGCTGCGGTGTGCCGCAGGTCGTGGAAGGTCAGGTCGTAGCGGCCCATCACATCCCGGGCCTTCTCGAATGCACACCGAAGGCCCTTCTCGCTCATCGGACCACTCCCCCGTCCGGGGAAGAAGAAGGCCGACGGGTCGCCGACGTCCACCTGCCAGAGCCACTCCCGCATCATCGGCAGCAGGTGCGGCGGCACGGCCACGTTCCGCACGGCAGCTGGGGTTTTGGGCGGGCCGATGATGACCCGTCCCTTCACTCGGGTCACGCCCTGGCGCACGAAGATCCAGCCCTCGTCCACGTCGACGTCGCGAACCCTCAGCGCCCGCACCTCCCCCGACCGCAGCCCGCACCACCCCGCGATCAGCACCGGCAGCGCCGAACGCAACGGCAGCTCGGTCGCCACCCGTCCCAGTTGCTCAACGGTGGCCGGTTGCATCAGCCGCGTCGTCTTGCGCTTGCCCGCAGACCGCAACCGGCACGGGTTCGACGAGATCAGCTCCTCGGCGACGCACGCCGCCATGATGGACTTCAGCAACGCGTAGGCGTGCTGCCTCTGCGTTGGCTTGTCCGCATCCAACGAGTCGAACCAGGCCCGCACCTGCCGCGGCGTGATCTCGTCCACCTTCATCTGCCCGAAGGTCGGCACCAACAGCCGGTTCAGGATCCCGGTGTACAGCTCGCGCGTCTTCGGCGTCAGGTCACGCCGCTCGATCTCCGTCCTGGCCACCGGCTCGAACTCCAGCACGACCTCCGCCACCGGAGCCTCCACCTTCGCCGGCGGCTCCCACTCCCCTCGGCTGATCGTCCGCTCCACCTGAGCCAACCAGCCCTCGGCGTCGATCCGCGCCACGAAGGTCCGCGGCGCGTTGTACAACTGCCCGTCCGGGCCCAGGTAGCGCGCCCGATACTTGCCCGACGGCAGCTTCGTCAGCCGGCCGAAGTCGCGCCGCGGCGCCCGACGCTGCGTTCCCCCGGTGTTCCCCCGCTGCGGCTTCGTGTTGCCCTTCGGCCGGGTCACGTTCCCCCGCGTGTCCTCGCCTGCGTTCCCCCGCCGCGTCGATGTGGTCGTCCTGGCCATGGCAGCCTCATTTCGTGTCTCTTGCGTGTCTTACGAATGCCCACACAAGGCCACTTCTGCCCCTTCGTGCCCACCTCACCCCGAACAAAGTTCAAGGCGTTCCCCCTAGTCAACCTAGGGAAAACGCCTTGTCATCGATCTTCGTGAAACTGTCGGGGCGACAGGACTCGAACCAAAGGACTTCACCCGCGTTCCCCCGCTTGACTAGGCGTTTCCCTTTGACCTGTGAGGATTCGCCGCGCTCCGTGGGACATACGTGGGACTTGGGTTCGAGTCTCTCACGCCGTCATGGGTGGGCGCGGGGTCTGCTTCTTGCGACCACGGTTGTTGATCCGAGGAAGGCTGGGGCCTGCCAGTCTGGCCGAAAGGTCATGATGCACTGCTGGGCACGCACCCGGTTCTGG
Source organism: Luteococcus sanguinis (assembly GCF_039527675.1). NCBI lineage: Bacteria > Bacillati > Actinomycetota > Actinomycetes > Propionibacteriales > Propionibacteriaceae > Luteococcus > Luteococcus sanguinis. The sequence continues at coordinate 110 of NZ_BAAAKI010000003.1, read as the reverse complement.
GGTGCTGCGAGCGACCACGCTTCGGCCGTTGTGGCCAGGCACTTTGGGCCGCCCCCTTCATTCGGTCCGGTCGCTCTGTGAGTCGTCGGTTTCGATTTGATGGGTGCGCA
>NZ_BAAAKI010000002.1:165526-189006 GCF_039527675.1 Luteococcus sanguinis | reverse complement strand
CCGTTGAAAAATATCGACACAAACCCCGAAAGGTTCGACATCGTCACTTCAAGCAAGAATCCCAACAAAGAAACCAAAACTGGTCTCAATAATCTTCATCTCAAAGGAACCCAAACCCGGCCAAAAGACCAGGCGACAGGATTCAAACACATCAAAAGATGTGTGATTGGCATTGACTTTAAGCACGCTGTTGAGTTCTCAAGTTTCGGGTGCATCCCGCGCCTCACCCTCTCGGGCTCCGCTTGGGGCAACTCGATTAATCTTAGGTCATCACTTTCCCGCTGTCAAACTCGCGTTCCTGCGATTTTCCTTGGAATTGAATGGCCTTTTGAAGGGCAATTCTTTCCGTTTCGCTGCCGTAGCAACGAGAGACAATCTTGCTTGATCCAGCCGCTTCCGTCAAATCGACGTTTTTGGCTTTCTCATCCGCGCACGAATCAACCTTGCGATCCAGGTGGGTTCTCATTGAACGCACACCCGACCCGCGAGGGAGAAGGTGGTTGGTTTGCCTTCGGTTCGTCCGACCCGGAGCCAGGCTCCGATTCGTCCGTCTCTCCGATGAGGCTTGGACTACATTAGTGCGCGCCGGGCCTGGAGGCAAGTCGTCGACGTGTGATCTGTGTCACACGTCGACGTTGCTTGTCATTGCCAGTCGACTCTTGCTTGGCTGCCTGGAGCCAGACGTCAGCCGATGGGGCGGCTGATGGCGCCCACGGTCTTGCGTCCGCGCCGCAGCAGCGCATGGCGGCCGGCCAGAAGGTCCTCCTCGCGGAGCCGCTGGTCGGGGTCGGTCACCTTCTCGTTGTTCAGGTACGCGCCCCCCTCCGCGATCGCGCGACGAGCCGCCGACTTCGAGGCCACCACTCCGGACAGGGCCAGCGCGTCAGCCACCGTCGGCAGCTCGGCGTCGGGCAGTTCCACGGCACCGACCTCCTTCATCACCGCGTCCAAGGTCTGCGGCGGGAGCTCGGAAAGCTCTCCCCTGCCGAACAGGGCCTGGGCTGCGGCGACGGCTGCCTCCCGCTCGGCGACCGAGTGCACCAGGTCGGTGATGTCGTCAGCCAGCGCCTTCTGGGCGGCGCGCTTGTGTGGCTCGGCCTGCGTCAGCCGTTCCAGCTCGTCAATCTCGTCGTGGGATCGCTCACTGAAGACCTTGAGGTAGTCGATGACCTTCGCGTCCTCCGCGTTCAGGAAGAACTGGTGGAAGGCGTACGGCGAGGTCATCTGGGGGTCGAGCCACACCGTCCCCGACTCCGTCTTGCCGAACTTGGTCCCGTCTGCCTTGGTCAACAGCGGCGTGCACAAGCCGTGCGCCTTGCCACCGTCCGAACGACGGATCAGTTCCACACCGGAGGAGATGTTGCCCCACTGGTCGGAGGCCCCGGTCTGCAGGGTGCAGTTCTTCGTCCGGTACAGCTCCCGGTAGTCCAAGGACTGCAACAGGATGTAGCTGAATTCGGTGTAGGAGATGCCGGAATCCAGCCGGGTGGCCACCACGTCGCGGGCCAGCATGCGATTCACCGAGAAGTGCTTGCCCACGTCGCGCAGGAAGTCCAGGGTGGACAGGTCTTTCGTCCAGTCGTAGTTGTTCACGACCTCGGCGCCGTTGGGGCCGGCGAAGTCCACGAACTTCGACACCTGGCCGCGGATTCGCTCGACCCAGCCCTCGACGACATCACGCGGGTTGAGGTTGCGCTCGCTGGACATGCGCGGGTCACCGATCAGGCCGGTGGCGCCGCCCACCAGCAGCAGCGGCTTGTGGCCGGCGCGCTGCAGGTGGCGCCAGACCATCAACTGCACCAGGTTGCCGAAGTGGATGCTGGGGGCACTGGGGTCGAAGCCCACATAGCCGGTGATCGGACCCTCGTCGAGATGGGCCGCGAGGGCCTGCTCGTCGGTGGTCTGGTAGACCAGCCCCCGCCACTTCAGTTCGTCCAGGACAGCATTCACCCGGCCCACCATAGTGGTGGGCCGGGTGATGACCAGGAAATTACCGGTCGTCGGACGCGCGGACCGGTTCCCAACCCGAGAGGGCGCGCAACAGCTCGTCGGCACGGCCAGCCACCTCGTCCAGCTGGATGGCGACCTGGCGCTGGGCCGTGCCACCACGTCCGTCGCGGGCATTGATCGAACCGTCGACGCTCAGCACCGCCAGCACTGCGGGCCGCAGGCGTTCGTCGATGGCGGGCAGGTCGTCCGCGGTGAGCTCGTAGAGCTCGATGCCCTTGCCCTCGCAGTAGCGCACCGCCTTGCCCGAGACCTCGTGGGCCACGGCGAAGGGGACGCGCTGACGCACCAGCCAGTCGGCGACATCGGTGGCGAGCGAGAACCCCTGCGGAGCGCGTTCGGCCATCCGCTCGACCTGGAAGTCGAGCGTCGCGACCATGCCGGTCATTGCGGGCAACAACACCTTCAGCTGGTCGATGTCGTCGAAGACGGGCTCCTTGTCTTCCTGGAGGTCGCGGTTGTACGCGAGCGGGAGGCCCTTGAAGGTGGTCATCAAGCCGGCGAGGTTGCCGATGAAGCGTCCCGACTTGCCCCGCGCCAGCTCCGCGACGTCGGGGTTCTTCTTCTGGGGCATGATCGACGAGCCGGTCGACCAGGCGTCGTCCAACTTCGCAAAGCCGAACTCGACCGTCGACCAGATGATGACCTCCTCGCTGATGCGGGAGAGGTCCACCCCCACCTGGGCCAGCACGTAGGCGGTCTCGGCAACCAGGTCCCGGGCGGCGGTGCCGTCGATGGAGTTGGGGACCGAGGCCGCGAAGCCCAGGTCGTGGGCGACCGCCTCGGGATCGAGCCCCAAGGAGGTTCCGGCCAGGGCCGCCGATCCATAGGGCGAGACCGCGAGCCGGGCGTCCAGATCACGGATGCGTTCCAGGTCGCGCACCAGCGGCCAGGCGTGTGCCAGCAGGTGGTGCGACAACAAGACCGGCTGGGCCGACTGCAGGTGTGTACGGCCCGGCATCGGGGCGCCGAGGTGTGTGCTGGCCTGCTGGTGCAGTGCGCCGACCAGTTCCCGGAGTTCCGCGGCGATGATGCGTACCTCCTCGCGCAGGTAGGAGCGGATCAAGGTGGCAATCTGGTCATTGCGGGAACGGCCGGCGCGTAACCGGCCGCCCAGCTCGGCGCCGCAGATTTCCACCAGACCTCGCTCGAGGGCGCCGTGGACGTCCTCGTCGGTGGGGGCGGGACCGAACTCGCCGCTCACGACGCGGCGGTCGAGCTCGGCGATGCCGGATACCAGTTCGCGGTGCTCGTCGTCGGTCAGCAGCCCGGCGCGCTGCAGGGCGTGGGCGTGTGCCGTGGAACCCGCCAGGTCATGGCGGGCCAGGCGCCAGTCGAACTGCGTCGACTTGGACAGCGCGAACATCGCGTCCGCGGGGCCACCGGCGAAACGGCCACCCCACAGGCGTCCCTCGGCGGTTCCGTTCTGCTCGCTCATGCGCTGGTGCTTCCTTCCTGTTCGACGGGACGGCCGCTGCCGCCCATCTCCATGAACCGGGCGGCGAGGTCGTCGCCGCCATCGGGTGCCTGCGCGATCAGCAGGACGGTGTCGTCACCGGCAATGGTGCCCATGATCTCGGGCCACTCCGCGCGGTCGATCGCAGAGGCGAAGTACTGTGCCGCGCCGGGCGGGGTGCGCAGGACGACGAGATTGGTCGACGCATGCGCCCCCAGCAGCACCTCCTGGCACAGCTTCGCGAGCTTGGCCTCAGCAGCGGCGAAGTCGGCGGTCGGGGCACCGGGGGCGGCGTAGACGAGGTTGCCCTTGCTGCCCCGGATGCGGACGGCTCCCACCTCGAGCAGATCCTTGCTGAGCGTCCCCTGGCTGACCGAGATGCCCTCTTGGGCCAGTAGTTCGGCCAGCTCCGCTTGGGACGAGACCTCCCCCGCCTCGACCAGGGCGAGCACCCGGGCCTGTCGGGTGGCGCGTGACGTCACGGGCGGGCCCCGTCCAGGGCGGCGGGCAGGGCCGCGACCAGGGCATCCAGGTGCTCGGTCTGGACGACCAAGGGCGGGGCGACGCGCAGCACATTCGGCCGAGGGGCGTTGACGATGAAGCCCGCATCCAGCACGGCATCGGCGACCGCAGCCGCCCGGTCGTCAGCCAGGACGATGCCACGCAACAGCCCTTGCCCACGGACGTGGTCGATGGCTGGGTGCCCCAGCGCCTGCACCACCTCGGTGAGGTAGGCCCCCATCTCGTTCACGTGCTCGAGCAGGCCGTCGCGCTTGATCACCCCGATCACCGCCAGCCCGGCGATGGCTGCAACGGGATTGCCGCCAAAGGTGGAGCCGTGGCTGCCGGGCTGCAACAACTCGGCGGCAGGGCCGGTCGCCACGCAGGCACCGATCGGGAAGCCATTGCCAAGACCCTTGGCGATGGTCACCAGGTCAGCGGTGATGCCGGAGGGAAGGTGCGCGAGCCAGGCGCCGCAGCGTCCCATGCCGGTCTGCACCTCGTCGATCCACAGCAGCGCGCCGTGCGCGGAACTCAGTTCGCGGGCGGCGGCCAGATAGCCGTCCGGGAGAGGGACGACACCGTTCTCACCCTGCACGGTCTCGAGGACCACTGCTGCCGTCTGGTCATCCACGGCGGCGCGCAGTGCCCCGAGGTCACCGAAGGGGACGAAGGTGACGTCCCCGGGCAGCGGTTCGAAGGGCTCGCGGTACTTCGGGTTAGAGGTGATGGCCAGCGCACCCATCGTCCGACCGTGGAAGGAACCCTCCAGGGCGATGATCTTCGTGCGCCCGGTCAGGCGGGTGGCCTTGAAGGCGGCCTCGTTGGCCTCGGTACCGGAGTTGGTGAAGAAGACCTTGGCCGGTGTGCCGGGCGCGTTGGTGGTGGCGATGGCTGCGAGTTCCTCGGCCAGGGCCACCTGGGCGGGCGTCGCAAAGAAGTTGGAGACGTGGCCCAAGGTGGCGAGCTGGGATGTGATGGCAGACAGGACGGCGGGGTGGGCGTGGCCGAGTGCGTTGACGGCCAGACCGGACAGCAGGTCGGTGTAGCGGTTGCCATCGGCGTCCCAGACGTGGACCCCCTCGCCGCGTACGAAGACACGCTTCGGGGCGCCAAAGGTGTTCATCATCACCTCGCCGTAGCGGCGGACCAGTTCGGCCTGTCCAACGGCCTGGGTGGCGGCGGGGGTGGACAGCTCGGCCATCACTTCTCCTTCTTGGTGGCGTCGGCGATCACCATGGTGCCCAAACCGTCGTCGGTGAAGACCTCCAACAAGAGCGAGTGCTGCACCCGTCCGTCGATGACGGTGGCGCGCGGAACCTTGCCCTGCACCGCCTTCAGGCAGGCCTCCATCTTCGGGCGCATGCCCGACTCCAGGCTGGGCAGAAGCTCCTTGAGCTCGGTGGCGGTGATCTGGGTGACCACCTCCTCGGAGTTGGGCCAGTCGGCGTACAGTCCAGCCACGTCGGTGAGCATCACCAGGCGCTCGGCCTTGAGCGCGACGGCCAGCGCGGCGGCCGCGGTGTCGGCGTTGACGTTGTGCACGTCGCCCCTCTTGTCCGGTGCGACGGTGGCCACGACCGGGATCCGGCCGGCATCGATCAAATCCAGTACCGCAGCAGGGTTGACGCTCGCGACGTCGCCGACCAGTCCGAGGTCGACGTCCTCACCATCCACCTCGACGCCACGACGCTTGGCGGTGAACAGGCCACCGTCCTCACCGGACATGCCAACCGCGAAGGGGCCGTGGGCATTGATCAGGCCGACGAGTTCGCGCCCGACCTGGCCGACCAGCACCATCCGCACCACGTCCATCGCCTCGGGGGTGGTCACGCGCAACCCACCCCGGAACTCGCTGGTGATGTCCAGGCGCTTGAGCATGGACGAGATCTGTGGGCCGCCGCCGTGGACGACGACCGGACGGACGCCGCAGCGGCGCAGGAAGACGATGTCCTCGGCGAAGGCGTGCTTCAACTCCTCGTTGATCATGGCATTGCCGCCGTACTTGATCACGACGACCTTGCCCGCGTACTGCGCCAGCCAGGGCAGTGCCTCGATCAAGGTGGAGGCCTTGGTGACGAGCGCTTCGGTGTCGACGGCGCGTGCCTTGCTCATGAGGAGTACTCCGCGTTCTCCTTGACGTAGTCGTACGTCAGGTCGTTGGTCCAGATGGTGGCCTGGTGGCTGCCGGCGTGCAGGTCGACGACGATCTCGACGGTGCGCGGGGTCAGGTCGACGTTCGAGCGGTCCTCCCCCAGCGCGCCCTGGCGGTAGACCATGACGCCGTTGAAGCTCACGTCCAGCTGGTCGGGATCGTAGACCGCGGTGGTGGTGCCGAGCGCGGCCAGCACCCGGCCCCAGTTCGGGTCGTTGCCGAAGATGGCGCACTTGAACAGGTTGTTGCGGGCGATCGAGCGACCGACCTCGAGCGCGTCGGACTCGGTGGCGGCCCCGGTGACGTGGATCGCGATGTCGTGCGCGGCTCCCTCGGCATCGGCCAGCAGCTGCAGGCCCAGGTCGGCGCACACGGCAGACAGCGCCTGGACGAACTCGTCCGGGAGCGGCTGCATGCCGCTGGCACCGTTGGCCAGGCAGATCACGGTGTCGTTAGTGGACTGGCATCCGTCGGAGTCGACCCGGTCGAAGCTGACCACGGTGGCGGCACGCAGTGCCTTGTCGAGGGCCAGCGGACGCACCTGCGCGTCGGTGGTGATCACGACCAGCATCGTGGCCAGGGCCGGGGCCAGCATGCCGGCGCCCTTGGCCATGCCACCGATGCTCCAGCCATCAGGGGAGGTGTAGGAGGCGGTCTTGGGCACGGTGTCGGTGGTCATGATGGCGCGCGCGGCATCAGCACCGCCGTCGGCGGACAGCGCGGCGGCGGCGGCGCTGACGCCGGGCAGCAGCTTGTCCATCGGCAACCGGACGCCGATCAGGCCGGTGGAGCAGACCGCGACGTCCATCACGGCTGCGTCGATCTCGCCAGCGACGGCGGTGGCGGTCTTGATCGCGTCCCGCAGGCCGTCGGGGCCGGTGCAAGCGTTGGCGCCGCCGGAGTTGAGGACGACGGCCTTGACGTAGCCGTCAGCGGTGACACCCCGTGACCACGCGACCGGTGCGGCGAAGATCCGGTTTGAGGTGAAGACCGCAGCGGCGTCGAAGGACGGGCCGTCGTTGACGACCAGTGCCAGGTCGGGATTGCCGGATGCCTTGATGCCAGCGGCGATGCCGGCGGCACGGAAGCCCTTCGGTGTGGTGACCGAACCGGTCTGGTCGAGCGGAAGCTGGTAGGGGTTGGCGATCACGGCGCGACTCCGATCGAGGTGAGGCCGGTGCCCTCGGGCAGGCCGAGCGCGAGGTTCATGGACTGGATGGCGCCACCGGCGGTGCCCTTGCACAGGTTGTCCAAGGTGGCGATGGCGATGATGCGTCCGACATCGGGGTCGAGGGTTGCGTTGACATGGACGGCATTCGACCCGACCACGTGCTGCGACTGGGGCCACTGCCCCGCCGGGAGCACGTGGACGAAGGGTTCATCGGCATAGGCCTGCTCGTAGGCCGCGCGCACGTCGGCCTCGGTGACCCCGTCGACGACGGGGGCGGTGACCACGGCGAGGATCCCGCGGCTCATCGGCACCAGCAGCGGGGTGAAGCTGACGGTGGGAGCATCGGCACCCAGACGCGTGAAGTTCTGCAGCAGTTCGGGGGTGTGCCGATGGACGCCACCCACGCCGTAGGCCGACGCGGAACCGAACAACTCCGCGCCCAGCAGGTTGGGCTTGAGTCCCTTGCCGGCACCGGACGACCCGGAGGCGGCTGCCACGACGACATCACGTCCGGTGACCAGGCCAGCGGTCAGGGCGGGCAGCAGAGCCAGGGTGCCGGTGGTCGGGTAGCAGCCGGGGACAGCGATCCGGCGGGTGCTCGCGAGCGTCTCGCGCTGGCCGGGCAGTTCGGGCAGGCCGTAGGGCCAGGTGCCCGCATGCTCGGACTTGTAGTACTTCAGCCACATCTGCGGGTCGGCCAGTCGGAAGTCGGCACCGCAGTCGACGACCAGGACCTCGTCGGGCAGTAGAGCCGCGACCGCGCCGGAGGTGCCGTGCGGCAGGGCAAGAAAGACGATGTCGTGACCGGCGAGGTTCTCGGCGGTGGTTTCGAGCACCTCTCGATCGGCCAGCGGGACCAGGTGTGGCTGGTGCTGGCCCAGATGCGTCCCCGCGCTGGAACCCGCCGTCAGGTTGCCGATCGAGACCTCGGGGTGGCCGAGCAGGAGGCGCAGCACCTCACCACCGGCATAGCCGGTGCAACCGGCCACAGCTACGGAGAACGTCATGGGCATAAGTATGCCACGTTTGGAATAACTATTCCGTCAGCACCTCAAGACCGCGGACGAACAGGTCGACGGCCACCTCGAAGGCGGCGTTGTCAAGGGGGTCGACATCGATCAGCCCAAGGCGAGCGAGCGTCTGGGCGTTCTGTTCCTCGACGACGTGACCGAGCACCAAATGGAGCAGAGCCCGAGCCACGTGCCCGGCACGGACCTCGTCGATGCCGTCGACCATCACCAACTGCCGCGGGACTGCGATCGCGTCCACATCCCCCAGCCGGCTGGCCAGCGCGGAGGAAACCAGCTCGGCGGAGTCCCGGTGGGCCAGCAGGACGTCGCGCAACCGGTGCGCCCAATCGCTGGGGGCGGCGGCCTCCGTCCCGACCTCGGTGAGGATCCGGTCGGAGACCGCGGCCAACAGGGTCTGCTTGTTGGGCAGGTGCCAGTAGATCGCACCCGCCTTCACCCCGAGGGTGTCGGCGATCCGGCGCATGGACAGGTCGCCGAGGCCGTACTCGTCCAGGATGACGAGCGCGGCCTCGACGACGTCGGCGCGGTCGAGGGACACCTCAGGCGCGCTGTACCGCGCCGCAGCGCTCCGCGGCCACCGTGACGGCAGCCTCGCGGGCCTGGGCCGCCTCGGTGTCCTTCAGCGTCTTGTCCCCGCGGAAGTGCAGTGCGAAGGCCAACGACTTCTTGCCCTCGCCCACTTGGGGGCCGCGGTAGATGTCGAAGAGCTCGCAGCTCTCCAGCAGTTCACCCGCACCCTCGATGAGTGCGGCGCGGACCTCGGCCTGGGTCACCTGCTCGTCGACGACCAGCGCGACGTCCTCCTTGGCCAGCGGGAAGCTGGACAGGGCGGCGATCACACCCGGCCCGGGGGCGGCGGCCAGCAGCATCGACAGGTCGAACTCGACCGCGCAGGTGCGCGCGGGGAGCCCGAATGCCTTGATGACCTGGGGGTGCAGCTCGCCCGCGTGGCCGATCACGGTGCCGTCGACCACCAGGGCTGCGCAGCGGCCCGGGTGCCATGGGCTGGTGTCGGCGGCGCGCCGCTGGACCGTGGCGCCCAGACTGGCGGCAGCCTGGTCGACCAGCGCCACGACGTGGGTCCAGTCGGCCTTGACGGCCGGACCCTGCCAGCTGGCCGGCAGCCAGTTGCCCGTCACGACGCCAGCCACGAGGGTGCCCTGGTCGGGCAGCGCGGCCTGCAGGCCGGCCAGTTCGTGGTCCGAGGGACGCTGGGCGACGCTCGGACGTGGGGCGGCTTGCGGCGAGCCCGCCCTGAAGCAGTTCCCGACCTCGAACAGGGCCAGGTCGTCCAGCGAACGGGAGGTGTTCTTGGCGATGGCCTGGAACAGACCCGGCAGCAGGCTCGGGCGCAGGAAGGCGTGCGTGTCGTCCAGTGGGTTGGCCAGCCGGACGAGCTCGCGACGCGGGTCGTCGGCATTGGGCGCGATCCGCTCGACCTCGTCCGCCGAGACGAAGGGCAGGCTGATCAGCTCGGTGAAACCGAGGTCTGCGATGGCCCGCACCACAGCGCGACGTCCACGCTGTTGCGCGGTCAGCCCACGCCCGATCGGCGCGCTGGGGACGATCGAGGGGATCTGGTCGAAACCGATCTTGCGTCCGACCTCCTCGACGTAGTCGTAGGCGTCGACCAGGTCAGGGCGCCAGGTGGGCGGCACCAGGGTCAGCTGGTCGCCCATGGCGGTGACGTTGACCCCCGAGTTGGTGAGGATGTCGATCACCTGCTCGCGAGTGACCGGCGCGCCGAGCACGGTGGCAGGCAGGCTGGCCATCATCCGCTGCTGGGGCATGGCGGGGGTCTCGCCGACGATGGTCTGCTCGGGGCTGAGCGTGCCGCCGCCGTGGGTGACCATCAGCTGGGCGGCGCGGTTCGCCGCCGCGTACGGAAGGGCCGGGTCGACGGTGCGCTCGAAGCGCTTGGACGCCTCGCTGGGCAGCTTGTGGCGACGGTGGCCGCGGCCGATCTGCAGCGGGTCGAAGTGCGCGGCCTCCAGTACGACGGTGGTCGTGTCGTCGGAGAACTCGGTGGTCTCGCCGCCCATGATGCCGGCGATGCCGATCGGGCCGGAGTCGTCGGTGATCAGCAGGTCGTCGGGGTCCAGCGCGCGGTCCTGCCCGTCCAGGGTGGTGATCCGTTCCCCCGACCTGGCCTGGCGGACGACGATCGCGCCCTGCAGCTTGTCGCCGTCGTAGGCGTGCAGCGGCTGACCGGATTCGAGCATGACGTAGTTGGTGACGTCGACGGGCAGCGAGATCGACCGCATGCCGGCGCGTTCCAGACGCTGTGCCATCCAGTCGGGACTGGGGGCGGCCGGGTCGAGCCCGGTGATGGTGAGCGCGACGAAGGACGAGCAGTTCGGCGATTCGATCCGCACCGGGTGGCCGTCCGAGGCCGGGGCCGGCAGCGGGCGGGCGTAGGGGTCGGCGAAGGGCAGGTGGAAGGCCTGCGCCACCTCGCGGGCGATGCCGCGCATCGACAGCGCGTAGCCGATGTCGGGGGTGACGTCGATCTCGAGCACCTCGTCCCCACCGCCGAGCACCGACATGGCGTCCATGCCGGGGCGAACGGACACACCGTCCACCTCGGTGGGCAGGATGATGATGCCGGCGTGGTCCTCGCCCAGGCCCAGCTCGTCGACGGCGCACATCATGCCGTCGGAGATGTGGCCATAGGTCTTGCGCGCGGCGATCTGGAAGTCACCGGGCAGGGTGGATCCGGGGAGCGCGACGACGACCAGGTCGCCGACTGCGAAGTTGGACGCGCCGCAGACGATCCCGCGCCCGGCGGGCACGATCGTGCCGTCCTCAGTTGTCGTCTCGGGATCATTGTGCTCGGGGCCGACGTCGACCCGGCACCAGTTGATGGTCTTGCCGTTCTTCTGCGGCTCGGGGGTGAAGGCCAGCACGCGGCCGACGACGACGGGCCCGCTCACCTCGCCGCCGATCGTCTCCACGCGTTCGACGTTCAGCCCGGCGCGGGTCAGCGCGTCCGCGACCTGGGCAGTGGTGTTTCCCTCGGGCAGCGCGACCAGTTCGCGCAGCCAGCTCATCGGTGCCTTCATCGTGCTCCTCCAACCAATGACCGGCTGAACCGGATGTCACCCTCGACGAAGTCACGCAGGTCGGGGGCGGAATTGCGGGTCATGACGGTGCGGTCGACGCCCATGCCAAAGGCGAAGCCGGAGTAGAGCTCGGTGTCGATGCCGCATGCGGCCAGCACGCGCGGGTTCACCACACCGCAGCCGCCCCACTCGATCCAACCCTCCGAGCGGCAGGTGCGGCAGGGACGCTCGGGGTTGTTCACGCTCTCGCCGTGGCAGACGAAGCACTCGACGTCGACCTCGGCGCTGGGCTCGGTGAAGGGGAAGTAGTGCGGGCGCATCCGGGTCTTGATGTCATCGCCGAACATGGCCTTCGCGAAGTGGTCCAGGGTGCCCTTGAGGTGGGCCATCGAGATCCCCTTGTCGACGCACAGGCCCTCGATCTGGTGGAAGACCGGCAGGTGGGTGGCGTCGTACTCGTCCGCGCGGAAGACCTTGCCGGGGCTGACGACGTAGACCGGCAGCTCACGGCTGAGCAGGGTACGGATCTGCACCGGGCTGGTGGCGGTGCGCAGCAGCGCACCGTTCTCGACCGGGTCGATCCACAGTGTGTCCTGCAGGGCGCGGGCCGGGTGCTCGGGGTGCAGGTTCAGCGCGTCGAAGTTGTACCACTCGGCCTCAGCCTCGGGCCCCTCGACGACCTCCCAACCCATCGCGACGAAGACGTCGGCCATCTGGTCCATCAGCGCGTTGACGGGGTGCTGCGCGCCAGTGGGGTGCAGACGCACGGGCAGGGTCACGTCGACGGTCTCGGCGGCCAGCGCGGCTGTCAGCTCGGCGGCCTCCAGATCCTGCTGGCGGGCGGCGATGGCCTGGTTGATGGTGCCGCGGGCCTTGCCGATGCGGGCACCGGCCTCCTTGCGGGCCTGCGGGGGCAGCGCGCCGATCTCGCGGTTGGCCAGCGCGATCGGCGACTTGTCGCCGGCGTGGTCGAGGCGGGCCTGCTTCAGCTCGGCGCTGGTGCTGGCGGCCTCGACGGCTGCCAGTGCCTCGGCGACCATCTGGTCGACGGAGTCGGACTTCAGCGGTGTGACCTGGACGGGGTCGTAGTTCGTGTTCGGTCCTGACATGGGTATCCCCTCAGTGTTGAACGGGCGGTGGGTCGCTCGGGCGGTTGCCTGCCCGCGGTTGGTCAAGCAAGCGCTCCCCCGACCGTGACCATGGATCAGCTGGCGCAGCGACGCCGACGAGCCTCCCCACGACCGTGCTCCGGTCGGGGGCTCAGAAATCGACGTCCAGCCACGAGCGGCAGCCTACCAGCGCCGCCGTGGGCGCCCGACGGGGCACTGTCAGCCGGGCAGGGTGCCGACCTGGGGCTGGGAGTCAGCCGAGGGGTTGCGCTGGAATCCCTCGAAGATGTCATCGCGCCATTTGAGGATGCCACTGTCGCCCTCAGCCAACTGGCCGTACTCCCGCCCATCCATCGAGAGTTCCAGTCGCTGCCCATCCGGCAACTGGAAGCTCGCGTAGTTCCAGGTCGACGTGGCACCGGTGGTTGCCATACCTGTCCCGCTCGCCTCGCCCGCACCTCTCGTGGCCGAGGAATGGCCGGTGACCTGGGTGCGCGCTGACGCACCAGGAGGGGCGCGCTCCTCAGGCGTGACGCTGCGCGCTGGCCGTTGCGTAGAGGCAGACGGCCGCTGCGGTGGACAGGTTCAGGCTCTCTGCCTGACCCCACATCGGGACGCCGACGACGCGGTCGGCGAGGTCCCGGTCAGCCTGAGGCAGCCCCCATGCCTCGTTGCCCATGATCCACGCGGTCGGGGCAGCCAGCTCCCCCGAGGCCGCGAGCTGGTCGAGGGAGTCGCCCCCACCGTCGGCCGCGACCACCTGGACGCCATTCTTGTGCAGCCACGCCACTGCATCGACAAGCTCGACGCCGACGACAATCGGCAAATGGAAGATCGAGCCCACGCTGGCGCGCACCGTCTTGGGGTTGAACACCTCGACCGAACCCTTGGTCAAGATCACCAGATCGGCACCGAAGGCGTCGGCGCAGCGGATGACGGTGCCCGCATTGCCGGGGTCGCGCACCTGGGCGCAGACCACGGCGAGTTTCGGGGCGGGCAGGTCATTCAGGCTGGCGAGCTCACTGCGGCAGATCGCGACGATGCCCTGGGGCGTCACCGTGTCGGTGAGCTGGTCGATGTCACTCGGGTGGGCCAACCAACAGATCTGCGGATCGGCCATGGCCAGCAGTTCGGAGTGCTCAGCCGGGTTCGAGACGATCACTGCCTCGACCAGTTCGGGGCGCCGCAGCGCCTCGCGGACGGCCTGGGTGCCCTCGGCGAGGAACAGGCCATCCTCCTCGCGCCCCTTGCGCGAGAGCAGACGACGAGCCGCACGCTGCTGTCCCCTCGAGATGAGGGGCAGGGCGCGCGGCTCGTCGAAGTGCATCAAGGGCGGATCGTTCAGGCGGCCGCGGTGGCCGGCTGGTTGGCCTTGGCCAGCTCGACGAGGGCCGCGAAGGCCTGCTCGTCGTTGACGGCCAGCTCGGCCAAGATCTTGCGGTCGACCTCGACACCCGCCGTCTTCAGACCGTTGATGAAGCGGTTGTAGGTCATGCCGTTCGCGCGGCAACCAGCGTTGATGCGCTGGATCCACAGGCTGCGGAAGTCGCCCTTCTTCTTGCGGCGATCGTTGTACGAGTAGGTCATCGAGTGGAGGACCTGCTCCTTGGCCTTGCGGTACAGGCGCGAGCGCTGCCCACGGTAGCCCGAGGCCTGCTCGAGAATCTCGCGGCGCTTCTTCTGCGCATTCACAGAACGCTTGACGCGTGCCATGTCTTACTCCTTGTCGTTGACCCCGACCCTGCGGGCGGAGTGGTCATCGGGTGGTCCGTGCCAGTCGAGGGCGTCCGAACCGGAAAGTCCTTGTGCCGAGTGATCGGCGGTGGGGGTCGCCGTGGCGACGGGGCTGGCGTCCCGGATGGGCCGGCCAGCCGTGGATCACTTGCCCTTGTACTTGCCCAGGAGCTTGCGCATCTTCTTCACGTCAGCACCCTCGAGCGCCTTGTCGACCGACAGACGACGGGTACGGGTGGTCGACTTGTGCTCGTTCAGGTGACGCTTTCCGGCCTGACGACGGGTCAGCTTGCCGGTACCGGTCACCTTGACGCGCTTCTTGGCACCGGAGTGCGTCTTCATCTTCGGCATGTCGCCGCTCCTTCATTTCACTGTGGCCCGCGGCAGGCTGCTGCAGCGGGTGAACCGGCGGGCCGGTTCGCGGATGGCCGCCCTGGGACGGCCGGGTCTTCGTGAGGCCCAGGCCTCACAGGTCGATGTCGGGATCCATGTTGTCGGCCGGACCCCGCTTCTTCTTGGCGGCCACCGAGGGGGCCTGGGCCCGCATGTCGGCCTCGAGCTGGCGCTCGGCCTCCTGCGCGGCGGCCCGCTCGGCCATGCGACGGTCGCGCTCGACCTTCTCGTCCAGGCGTGCCTCGGTCTTCTTCTTGGTCGGGCCCAGCACCATCAGCATGTTGCGGCCGTCCTGCTTGGGCGCTGACTCGATGAAGCCGAACTCCGTGACGTCGTCCGCGAGACGCTTGAGCAGGTTGAAGCCCAGCTCCGGACGCGATTGCTCGCGCCCACGGAACATGATGGTGATCTTGACCTTGTCACCGGCCTTCAGGAAGCGGACGACGTGACCCTTCTTGGTCTCGTAGTCGTGCTCGTCGATCTTCGGACGCAGCTTCATTTCCTTGATGACGGTGTTCGTCTGGTTACGACGAGAGTCACGGGCCTTCTGTGCGGCCTCGTACTTGAACTTGCCGTAGTCCATGAGCTTGCACACCGGGGGACGCGCCATCGGCGCGACCTCGACGAGGTCCAGGTCGTGCTCACGGGCGAGCTGAAGGGCCTGGTCAATCTTGACGATGCCAACCTGCTCGCCGGCAGGGCCGACCAGTCGGACCTCCGGAACGCGGATCCGATCGTTGATGCGGGGCTCAGTGCTGATGTGTCCTCCAAGGTTCAGCGAATGCAGTGTGGTGTTCGACCGGGACGACGAAAAAGGCCTCCGCGCACAGCGAAGGCCTGACGAGCCGACGACGCAGTGTCGCCAGCGGTACCGACCTGCCGAACGGGGTGTTGCCACGGTGCCCGATCAGGTGGAGGGTCAGGCCCTCACTTCACGTGGACGACTCGAGGTCGTCCGGTCAAACCATTGGAGTCTAGCTCGACGCGGCCTTGGGACGCGAATCGGCTGGCTGGTCGTCCGCTCCCCCATGCTGCTCGGCCAGGTACATCCAGCCGAAACCACCATCCTCCAGCTCGATGAGGCGGTGGCCCTTGGCCGCCTGTTGGGCCACGTCCGGACCCAGCGCGAACTGCACGGGGCCGGCGACGTCGACCAGCAGGTGTGTGGCGCCTGCCTCCGCGACGGTGGCGCACATCTCGTCCAGGGTGCCCAGCACGGGACGGGCATCACCGCTCCAGGCTGTCATCGAGTCGATCCCGGTGAAGGCCAGAAGCGCCTTCTCCCCCTGAGCGTTCTCGATGGTCACCGCGGCCATCTCCGCGTGCCGGTCGAGGTCGGGACCGCCCATCCCGTCATCCCCGCTGGCCACGATTGGCATCAGTAGCCGGGCGCCACCCAGGGCGACCACCGCGCGCAGGTAACCCAGCTGGTCACTGGCCGCAGCCAGTGCTGCCCGCACCGCCGGGTCGGCGTCGCCGTGGTCGTCCAGGTAGGCGGCACTCGGCTGGGCCAGCCTTTGGCCGTGGGCGGTATCGATGGGGTGCTGGTGCGACATGGGGCCCAGCCTATGGGCTCGCCTTCAGCGCTCCGAGGGCCAGCTGTGAAACGCTCGTGCCATGCCCACTTCCATGGAGAACCTGGTGCTCATCGGCACCGCTACCCTCACCGTCCTGGTGCTCATCTGGACCTTCATCCGCTTCCAGACCGGCGGCGGCGCCCGGACGCTGCTGCGCGGCGTCGGAGCTGTGCTCGCGCTGGTCGGGCTCTACCTGTCCGGGCTGGCGCTGCTGGCCGGCAACGGCATCCGCAGCGTATACGACTGGGCACACCGCACAAGTCTCAGCACGACGATGACTGTTGGCTTCTCGCTCATCGGCGTCGGCCTGCTCTTCTTCTTGATCGGCAGCCTGCTCAAGACCCGCTCCAAGCAGGATCGCGCGTCCGTTCGGGCAGCCAAGAAGAACAAGCGCTCGGTGGAACCGGCCCGGACGACCGGCTCGACGTCCCTGAGCTCCGAGGACCGTGAGGTCGAGGCGTTGCTGGACAAGCGCGGCATCAACTGATGCCCTGAACCAACGCTCCGCCGCGGCTCAGGCCGCGGCGGTGTTGCGCTCGAGCACCAGCTCGCGCAACTGCGTGGCGTGCTGCTGGGCAGCCGGCCCCTCGCTGGACTGGATCGCCAGCACCATGTGGTTCTTCTCGTAGCCCTGATCGTCGAGGCGGGTGGTGACCAGGTAGGCCCAGGGGTCGCCCTCGCTGAGCTGGACGTCGGTGATCTCGTCCCAGCCGAAATGGTTGGTGCGAAGGCCGTTGCGGACGGTGATCCCGGTGTCGTCGGCGACCAGCTTGCTGAGCCCAATCGCCATCATGATGCCGATGATGATCACGATGAACCCGATCAGGGTGAGGATCTGCGGGATGTTGAACTGCTGGCGAATCTCGCCTCCCAGCATCACCCAGCCCAACAGGGCCGCCAGCACCAGCACGGTCGACAGCACCCCTCCCATCATCAGGGCAGGCAGCGAGCGGAACTCCAGCAGGGCCGAGCTGCCGCGGGACTGCTTCACGGCGTTCACAGCCGGCAAGCGGCGATGTCGGTGACCAGGATGGCGCGGGCGCCGGCGCTCCACAGGTCGTCCATCAGCTTCTGTGCATCCTTGCGCGGGACCATCGCCCGGACGGCGAACCAACCCTCACGCGAGAGCGGCGAGACGGTCGGGCCCTCCAGCCCGGGGGTGATCTCCTGGACCTTGGCCAGGTCGGGCTCGGCGACGTCGTAGTCGAGCATCACGTAGTTGCGGGCCACCAGGACGCCGGACAGGCGGCGCTCCAGCTGGTCGACGCCCGCGGGCAACTCCACGCCACGGCGCGAGATCAGGATCGCCTCGGACAGGCAGATGGCGTCCCCGAACAACTCCAGCCCCGCCTTGCGCAAGGTGGTTCCGGTCTCCACCACGTCCGCGATGGCATCGGCGACACCGAGACGGATCGCAGACTCGACCGCACCGTCCAGCTTGATCAGCCGAGCCGTGACCCCCTGCTCGTCGAGGTAGGAGCCGAGCAGCCCGGGGTAGCTCGTGGCCAGTCGCTTGCCCTCCAGGTCGGCGACCGACCAGGGCTGGTCCGCGGGCGCTGCGAAACGGAACCGAGAGCGTCCGAAGCCGAGCGACATCACCTCGTCCGCCTGGGCACCGGAGTCGAGCAGCATGTCGCGTCCGGTGATGCCCAGGTCGAGCGTCCCCTCACCCACGTAGATGGCGATGTCGCGGGGACGCAGATAGTAGAACTCCACCTGGTTGTCATCGTCGACCAGGACGAGTTCCTTGGTCTCGGTGCGCTGGCGGTACCCGGCCTCGCGCAGCATCTGCGCGGCCGCCTCGCTCAGGGACCCCTTGTTGGGGACGGCGATCTTCAGCAGCTGGTCGCTCACGGCGATGCCCTTCGGTTGGTCAGTTGGGGGACGGTCAGAGGTAGGTGTAGACGTCTTCGAGCTCGAGCCCGAGGGCCAGCATCATCACCTGCACGTGGTAGATCAGCTGGCTCATCTCCTCGGCGGCCTCAGCCTTGGACTGATACTCGGCGGCCATCCACACCTCGGCGGCCTCCTCGACGATCTTCTTGCCGATGGAGTGGACGCCGGCGTCGAGACGGGCGACCGTGCCCGAGCCCTCGGGACGCGTGCGCGCGGTCTCGGCCAGCTGGGAGAAGAGTTCCTCGAATGACTTGCTCACGCCGGCGAGCCTATCCGTTGCGCCGCAACCGGTCGGACGAGCGCCCGCGCACGGACCTCACAGTTCGATGCCAAGCACCGCGTCCACGAAAATGCGCACCTGCTCGCGCGCGTCGGGGTCATCCCCCTCGGCCGAGTCGCTGGCCTCGAACCATTGCTCCAGTGCGGCGATGGCTGCCGGTGCGTCGAGGTCGGTGCGGATGGCGGTGCGGGCCCGGGTGATCGCCTCGAGCGCCGGCACGCCGGTGGAACCGGCGACGACCGAACGCCAGCGGTGCAGCCGCTGCTGGGCAGCGTCGATCTGGTCCGCGGTCCATTCCCAGTCACTGCGGTAGTGGTGCCCGAGCAGCGCCAGCCGGACGACCATGGGGTCGACCCTTTGGCCGCGCAGCCGGCTGACCAGCTCCAGGTTGCCGCGGGACTTGCTCATCTTGTGCCCGTCCAGCGCCACCATGCCCGAGTGCACGTAGGCCTTCGCGAAGGGTTCGCCGGTGGCGACGCGCCCCTCGGCGGCACTCATCTCGTGGTGTGGGAAGGCCAAGTCGGAACCGCCACCCTGCACGTCGAAGGTGGTGCCGAGTGTCTCCAGCGCGATCGAGCTGCACTCGATGTGCCAGCCCGGACGCCCGGCGCCGAGGCTGGAGGGCCAGCTGGGCTCGTCCTCGCGGGCCATCCGCCATACCAGACAGTCCAGCGGGTGCACCTTGCCGGGACGCTCCGGGTCACCGCCCATCTCGGTGAAGCGGGCCATCATCTCGTCGTCCGCGAGGTTGCTCACCTCACCGAAGCCGGGGGCAGTGTCGCAGCGGAAGTACCAGTCGGGGAACTGCGCGTCGTCCACCTGGTAGACGGCGCCGCTGGCGCGCAGCGTCTCGATCAGGGTCACCACCTGGTCGATGGACTCGACCGCGCCGACGTAGTCGTCCGGCGGGATCACGCGCAGCGCGGTCATGTCGGTGCGGAAGAGGTCGGTCTGCTCCTGCGCCAGCTCCGTCCAGTCCTGGCCGGTCTGCTGCGCACGTTCGAGCAACGGGTCGTCCACGTCGGTCACGTTCTGCGTGTAGCTGACCGCCAGGCCAAGGTCGCGCCAGGCGCGCTGCAGCAGGTCGAAGGCGAGATAGGTGTTCGCATGGCCCAGATGGGTCGCGTCATAGGGGGTGATGCCGCAGACGTACATCCGTGCGGTGCCCTGTTCGGGCCCAACCGGGACGAGATGCCCGGCGGAGGTGTCGAGGACCCGGACCGCACCAGGCGCGCCTGGGGTGTCGAGCTCGAGCGTGGGGACTACGGGTGCGGGCCATGCCTTCATGGCGCCCACCGTACCCGGACGTCTGCCGTGGCCGCCCGGTCGCCCAGATCAGGATTCGAGGCGGACGGGGACCCAGATCAGATCGGCGGCCATGGGATGACCGGCCAGGCGTCCCCCGGCTCGGGGAAGGCCCCCTCGGCGAGCAGCGTGGTGGCGCGATCCATCGTGGCGTCCACCTCCTCAGCACTGATCCAGGGCTCAAGCGCGGGGGCTGCATCGGTCACCACGCGGCTCAGCAGATCGCGCTCGGGGTCGGTGAAGGGCTCCCCCATCCACCCCCACAGGATGGTGCGGAGCTTGTTCTCGACGTGAAAGCTGACACCGTGGTCGACGCCATAGGCCCGATCGCCGACGCGGATGACGTGACCGGCCTTGCGGTCGGCATTGTTGGCGACGCAGTCGAACAGCGCCAGCCGCCGCAGCCCCGGGTGCTCGGCGTGCACCAGGGCGACGTCGTGGTCGTCCGCGTCGACACCGACGACGATCCCGTACCAGTCGTGGGGTACCTCGTCGACGCCGACCAGGTCGGCGAGGTCACCGCCGTCGGCCTCGACCCAGTGCTGCAGCGACCCTGGGCCGGCCGGACCGTCGTGCAGCCAGGTGGTGGTGGGGACGCAGTCGAACCCCGCCGCGCGGGACAGCTCGAAGGCAGCCACCTCCCGGCGTCCCAGCGTGTGCTGCGGGAAGTCCCACAACGGGGCCTCGCCAGCCACCGGCTTGTAGACGAACTTGCGGCCCACCTCGTCGGCGACGAGGAAGGTGGCATTCGACGCCTCGACGAGGCGTCCGAGCAGTTTCAGCTCAGGCAAGCTCTCCGTGGCGGGGGCCTGCTCAGTCATCCAGGTTGCGGGGGTCGACGAGTTGGTCGAACAGGGGCTTGCGGTAGCCATTGGCACGGGGGCAGATGTGCCCCTCGGGGTTGATCGGCTGGGCGCAGAAGGGGCAGGCCGGACGGCCGGCGTGCACCAGGCCGCGGGCCCGGGCGGAGAAGTCACGGGCCTGGTCGGGTGTGATCACCACCACCAGGCTCTCCTTGGCCGTGGCGGTCTCGTCGAGGGAGGCGAAGATCTCGTCCGCGTCATCCATGTCGTCCACGTCCTCAACGCTGAACAGCTCGACCTGCACCGCGTCCAGGTTCCCGTCCCAGGCGATGGTCATCGTCCCGGCCCGGAAGTCAGCCTCCAGCGGTGCGTCCAAGGGGTCCAGGTCACGGGCCGCGATCCGCTTCGGGGGGATGTCGACGCTGGGGTCCGACATCTTCGAGAGCTCGTCGAGGATGCGCTCCAGGTGCTCGGCCAGCACCTCGACCTGCTGCTTCTCCACCACCACGCTGGTGAGCTGGTTCGCGCGGCGTGCCTGCAGGAAGAAGGTGCGCTGCCCGGGCTGGCCGACCGTGCCGGCGACGAAGCGTTCGGGGAACTCGTAGCGGTGCGTGATGGGCATGGACGTCAGCCTATGTCGCGCTGGGAGAGTCGTTGGCCTGACCCTCTTCCGCGGATGCCTCGGAGTGGTCGGTGCCCGCACCGCCGCCCAGCTGCGCGGCGGGGGCGGTGGGAACGAGCTGGCGCAGCTGGCCGGACGTCGAGTTGGTGCAGACCAGCAGCGGGCTGCCCTTGGCGGGGTAGTGGATGACGCACATCGAGGCGGGGTCGACCATGATCCGCTGGAAGTTGTCGAAGGGCTGGCCCAGTGCGTCGGAGACCAGCGCCTTGATCGGGTCGCCATGGCTGACCAGCAGCCAGGCGTCGTGCTCCCCGAGGCGGGCATTCCAGTCGGCGACGCCGGCGACCATCCGCTCCCGCATCTGGTGCATCGACTCCCCCCCGGGGAAGGTGACCGCGGATGGCTGGGACTGGATCGTCGGCCACAGCGCCTCGGACGTGAGTTCCGCAAGCGGACGATTGCTCCACGCGCCGTAGTCGCACTCGGTGAAGCGCTCGTCGACGTCCTGGGGAAGCGTCAGCCCGGCGCTGGCCAGAGCGAGATCGAGGGTCTGTGCGCAGCGTTCCATCGGGGAGCGGACAGCGGCGGCGAGCGAGACACCGCGCAACCGCTCGCCTGCCTTCATCGCCTGGGACTCGCCGGTCTCGTCGAGGTGGATTCCGGGGGTGCGCCCTGCCAGGGTGCCGGCGGTGTTGGACGTGGAGCGGCCATGGCGCAGCAGGATCAGCGTGCTCATGGTCTTGAGCCTACGTGGGGGGTGGGCGCCCTCGGAGGGATGCGCCGGTAGGGTCGGGCGCGAACGAGAGGAGAGCCATGCAGCACCGACGCGTCGGCGAGTCCGGATTGGTGGTTTCCGCACTCGGGCTGGGGACGATGACCTGGGGCGGGGACGTCGACTTCGCAGCGGCGCGTGCCCTGGTCCGCTCCTTCGTGGAAGCGGGAGGCTCCCTGGTCGACACCGCGCCCGCCTATGGCTCCGGGATGGCCGAGAAGATGGTCGGCAAGATGCTGGCCACCGACGTCCGGCGCGAAGACCTCGTCATCGCGACCAAGGCTGGGTTCAGCGTCCGGGACGGTGGGCGCGTCGTCGACACCTCCCGAGGGGCGCTGCTGGACGACCTGGCCGGATCGCTGCGGCGGTTGCGAACCGACCACATCGACCTGTGGCAGGTGCACGCCTGGGGGGACGCGCCCCTGGAAGAGACCTTGTCGGCGCTCGACCAGGCCGTGCATTCCGGCATGGCGCGCCATGTCGGCATCTGCAATTTCATCGGCTGGCAGACCGCCCGCGCTGCCACCTGGCAACAGGCCTTCCCCGGCCGCACCCGGCTGGCCAGCGGGCAGGTTGAGTACTCCTTGCTGGCTCGCAGGGCCGAGATCGAGGTGCTGCCTGCCTTGCGCGCGCACGGGATGGGCCTGTTCCCGTGGGCCCCGGTCGGGCGCGGTGTGCTGACGGGCAAGTACCGCACCGGGCTCCCGCGCGGCTCGCGCGGCGCCTCCGACCATTTCGCCTGGTTCGTGGCGCCCTACCTGGAGGCGAAGTCCCGGGCCATCACGGACGCCGTGTGCCGCGCCGCGGACGGACTCGAGCTGACCCCGGAACAGGTCGCCCTGTTGTGGGTGCGCGACGCCCCGGTGGTCACGGCTCCCCTGCTGGGAGCTCGGACCCCCGAACAGCTCGCGCCCTACCTGGCCCTGGACGAGGTGTCGCTACCGACTCCCATCGTCGAGGCCTTGGACGACGTGTCGGGCGGCCGCAACCACCTTCGCGGGTGACGGGAGCGCAGCCCAGTGTCGACTCGTCAGACCAGGTCAAGGGTGGAGCGGACCTTGATGACGCGCCGCCGCAGCCACACCTCGCTGGACCCATCCCGGTAACGGCGAAGCCGCTTGAGCTCCCAGTGGCCGTGCTCTGCCTCCTCGACCAACAACTTCTGCAGCCCCTTGCGCGGGGCGGTGTGGCGCACCTTGATGTGCTGTACCTCGAAGTCGCGTCCGTGGTCTGATTCGGCCTCGACGTGGCGCGAGGCCACCCACTCCGATCGGTCGTCGAACACCGAGGGCTCCTTTCGGGACGGGACGGGCGTGGCGCCATGATGCCATCCGAAAGCCAGGAACGGCAGGGGTTCCGTGGCCCGGATGTGCGTCGGTCGTGGGCGAGGTGCTAGAGTTCCTTGCTGTTGCAAACGCGGTTCGCCTCGCTTGGAACACCACCTGTCCGGGTGGCGGAATGGTAGACGCGCTAGCTTGAGGTGCTAGTGCCCGGTATAGGGCGTGGAGGTTCAAGTCCTCTCTCGGACACACGCGGAAGTCCCGGGACATCACATGATGTCCCGGGACTCTTTGCATGCAGGATGCTCTTCTCGACCAGACACGTG
>NZ_BAAAKI010000002.1:147054-165501 GCF_039527675.1 Luteococcus sanguinis | reverse complement strand
AGCGGGGGCCTTTGGGTGCTGTCAGCGCTCTGACGCAGCGGCGTGTGCCGCCATCAAGCGCTTCTCTTCGGGACCCACCAGTGCGATGAGCACAATCGCGGCGACCACACAGGCCGTCAGCACGGCGAATGTGGTGCCCCAGCCGAAGTGGTGGACCACCCAGCCGACTCCCGTCGACGCCATGGTGGCGCCGATGACGTAACCGAACAGGCCGGTGAAGCCGGCTGCGGTACCCGCAACATGCCGGGCCGACATGTCGAGCGCCTGCAGCCCGATCAGCATGACCGGGCCGTAGATGAAGGCACCGATGAAGAAGAGGTAGACCATGAGGAGCCAGTACGGCGTGCCGACGGGCGACAACCAGTAGGCTAGGAGGAAGACGCCAACGCCGATCAGGAAGGCGACGCCGGTCTTCGTCCGGTTGCCTCGGAACACCCGGTCAGAGATGAGTCCGCAGGCGAGGGTGCCGAAGATGCCCGCGAGTTCAAAGAGGCTGAAGCCGGCGATGCCCTGGGTCACCGACACCTTGTGCACTTCCTTGAGGTACGTGGGGGTCCAGGACAGGACCCCGTAGCGCAAGGCATAGACGAAGACATTGGCCAGCGCGAGGTAGATCATGGTCGGGCGCAGCAGGACGTGGCGGACGACGGTCTGCCAATAGGTGAGCTTCTCGTCGGAGAGGTCGGTCTCGACCTTGGCGGGGTCATTGCGATGCTCCTCGATGGGGGCCAGACCGATGGCCTCGGGCCGGTCACGGATCAGCCAGAAGGCGATCGCTGCCACGCCCAGTGCGAACAGCGCCGGCAGCCAGAAGGCCGCCTGCCACTTCCCACCGCTGATGGCCAGACCCCAGGCGCTCAGCGCGCCCACGGACATGCCACCCACGTTGTGGGCGCAGTTCCAGATCGCCGTCTTCCACCCCCGCTCGTTGGTGCTGAACCAGTGCACCAGCACTCGCCCACAAGGAGGCCAGCCCATGCCCTGGAACCATCCGTTGACGAACATCACTGCGGAGAAGACCAGCACGCTGGCACTGAGCGCCGGGACGAAGGCGATGGCCAGGTTGACCAAGGCAGAGAGCGCCAGACCCAGCGGCAAGAAGTAGCGCGCATTCGACCGGTCGGACAGCGTGGCCATGAAGAACTTGCTCAAACCGTAGGCGATCAGCGCGGCATTGGCGATCAGGCCGATGTCCACCTTGTCCAGCCGCCCCTCGTCCATCAGGACCGTGGCGACAAGCGGGATGTTGTTCCGGATCAAGTAGAAGCCCGCGTAGCCGATGAAGATGCCGAGGAAGACCCTGAGGCGTCACGACGAGTAGACCGCCGACTGTTGTTCTGGGGCCAGTCTGGGAGCGGACGGTGGCGCGGACAGCCAGCCTCGGCGAGGTTGAGTGGAAGTGGACATGGGGTTGTGATTCTCCTGATTCGTTGATGGGAATGGGGGAACGCTGCGCTCAGCCACCGGAGGGCAGGACCCAGCCCTTGGCGGACTCGAAATCGACGCTGACCAGGCGCCCTTCGGGCAGCACGGCATCGGGATCCGGGTCGGTCTCGACCACGACGAGGGTCCCTTCCTGGGTCTCGATCTCGTACTCCACGAGCGAGCCGTAGAAGACAGCCGCCTGGACGCGTCCGATGCTGCCGCCGAAGTGGGCGTCCGTCACGGGCTCGATGCGCAGGGATTCTGGACGCACCAGCACTGATCGAGCGGTGGCGTCGTGGGCCGAAGCCGCCATCGGGACGGTCCGTCGATCTCCGTCGAGGACCCGTACCGTCGCCATGCCGTCTCGCAGGTCGTCGAGTTTCGCGTCGAGGAAGTTGGCCTGTCCGATGAAGTCCGCGACGAAAACGGTCGCAGGATGGCGGTAGATCTCAGCCGGGGTGCCGACCTGCTCGATGCGTCCCCTGTTCATCACCACGATCCGGTCCGAAAGGCTCATCGCCTCGTCCTGGTCGTGGGTGACGTAGAGGGCCGTGATCCCCATGCGCTTCTGCACCCGACGGATCTCCGCCCGCATCTGCACTCGCAACTTGGCGTCCAGGTTGCTCAGGGGTTCGTCGAACAGCAACACCTTGGGGCGCATCACCATGGCTCTGGCCAGGGCGACGCGCTGCTGTTGACCACCCGAGAGTTGGTTCGGCGCTCGGTCGGCGAGGTTCACGAGGTCCATGGACGCCAGCACCGACTCGACCTGTTCGCGCATGTCGGCCGCGGGCAACTTGAGCAGTTTGAGGCCGAAGGCGATGTTGTCCCGAACGCTCAGGTGTGGAAACAGTGCGTAGGACTGGAAGACCATCGACATCGGACGCCTGTCGGGCGTGAGACGCACCATGTCCTGCCCGTCCAGGGTGATCCGACCTGAGGTGGGGTTCTCGAAACCAGCGACCATGCGCAAGGTGGTCGTCTTTCCACAACCTGAGGGGCCGAGCAGGGTGAGGAACTCCCCCGGTTCGGTTCGCAGGTTGATGCCGTCGACAGCGGTGAAGGTGCCATTGGCGGTGGGGAAGGTCTTGACGATGTCGGTCAGCGTGACAACGCCACTGCCCTGACCAATGGTGCTCTGGGAACTCACAGTGTGCCTCGACTCGACTGGTTGGGCAGCGACCCGCGACGGACCGCCAGGCTGAGCAGCCCCATCACGACCAGGACGATGACCAGCAACAGCGAACAGAAGGCGAAGGCATTGCCGAATCGCCCGGCGTCCACCTCGGAGAGGATCTGCTTGGTCATGATCTGGGTGGAGGGGGTGGTGATGAAGATGATCGGACTCAGGGTCGTCATCGACCGCGCGAAGGCGTAGATGAGTCCCGAGAGAAGGGCTGGGCGGATCAGTGGCAGCGTGACCTTGCGGAAGGTCGTGATCGAGTTAGCCCCCAATGAGGCGGCCGCCTCGTCGATGGACTTGTCGATCTGCTGCAACGCCGCGATGCCGGAGCGCTGCCCCGAGGGCATGGAGCGGATGACGTAGACCATCACGATGGCAATCGCCCCGCCGAGGATGGCCGAACCGCCGCCCAGCGCGGGGAAGAACATCCGGTGATTGCGGATCACGGGCGTGTTGAAGGCGATGGCGTAGCCGATACCCAGCACGGTCCCGGGCACCGCCAGGCCCAACATGCCCAGGAAGTCCAGCAGGGCTGCGGCG
Source organism: Luteococcus sanguinis (assembly GCF_039527675.1). Taxonomy (NCBI): domain Bacteria; kingdom Bacillati; phylum Actinomycetota; class Actinomycetes; order Propionibacteriales; family Propionibacteriaceae; genus Luteococcus; species Luteococcus sanguinis. The sequence goes on along the minus strand of NZ_BAAAKI010000002.1, from coordinate 162,353 downwards.
CGCGGACCCAGCTTGCGAACCACGAGCCAGGCGATCAACATCCCCAACAGTCCGGCGATCGGGGTGGCCACCAGGGCGAGGATCGTCGTGTCCTTGATGGACTCGTTGCCGATTCCGCTGAGCACATAGCGATAGTTGTCCAGGGTGAACTCGTTGCTCACGCCCAGGATCTTGACCAGCCCGCCGAGCAGCACCGTCGCATAGACGGCCACGACGACGAAGCCGACTGCGATGGCGAACACCATCAACGGGACGCGTCCAGCGGCCGCCGTGATCTGGCGTGGCTTGCCGGCCGGCTTGCCCGACACGCTGACGACGCTCTTGCGCCCGACCCAGTAGCGCTGCACGAGGAACACCAGGACCGCCGGCAGCAAGAGCACCACCGAATAGGCGGCGCCTGCGGCGACGTCGTACTCACCGGTGATGGCGATGAAGGCACGCGAGGCGAGCACGGTGTAGTCCCCACCGATGACCAGCGGGTTCGCGAGGTCGGCGATGGCCTCGACGAACAACAGCAGGAAGGAGGCGGCGAAACCCGGAACCAACATGGGCAGGGTCACCTTGCGGAAGGTCTGCCAGCCATTCGCGCCGAGGTTGGACGCTGCCTCGTCAAGCGCCGGGTCGAGAGCCTGCAGCAGTCCCCGAAAGTTCATGTAGGCGACGGGGAAGAAGCTCAGGACGAGCACCAGGGTGAGGCCCGTGAAGCCGTAGATGTCGGCCTGGGCGCCAAACAGCCCGTAGGTGATGATGCCGCGCCGGCCCAGGAGTGTGATGATGGCGGTCGCGACCGCGAACGGTGGCGAGACGATGGGCAGCAGGCAGATCAGGTGCAGGGCGCGTTTTCCCTTGAAGTCGACCCTGACCTGGGCGTACGCGAGCAGGAAGCCCAGCACCGTACCCAGCGCTCCGACCGCCGCCCCCAGACCCAGCGTGTTGATCAGGATGCCTCGATTCACTGGAGAGGTCACCATGCTGGACATCACCTTCGCCCCGGCCGGACCGAAAGCGGTGTACAGGATGCGCGTCAGCGGGTACACCACGAGCAGCGCCAGGATGGCCACGATGACAGCCACCACCGCCACCGTTGGCCACTCAATACCGCCGCGCGTACGGCGAACCGACCGGGCCGGCGCGGCGGTGGGCTCTTCCGACAGGGTCGTGCTCAGGGGTGCAATGGCCATCGTCAACTCTTCGGCTGCCCGGCGATCTCGGCGTCGAAGCGCGTGGTGAGCTCCTTCTTCGAGGCGGCGGCCTTGGCGAAGTCATAGTCGACGAGCTTGAGGTCTTCGAGCTTGACCATCCTCTCGTCGGTCTTTGCCTCAGGGTTCGTGTGCACTTGGTAGGAACCGACGGTGGGACCGATCTCCTGCGCCTGCGCGCTCAGCGACCAGTCGACGTACTGCTTGGCCGCGCTGAGGTTCTTGGCACCCTTGATGACGGCGACGCCGCCGACCTCATAGCCGGTGCCCTCCTTCGGGAAGCTGACCACCAGGTCCTTCATGCCGCGCTCCTTGTAGAGCACGCAGTCATGGCTGAACACGAGGCCGACGGCCACTTCGCCGCGGCCCGCCACCTGCCCCGGGGCCGTTCCCGACTTCGTGTACTGGAGCACATTGTTGTGCATCTTCTTCATGTACTCGAGGCCAGCGTCCGCACTGCCCAGACGCGTGACCTGGGTCCACAGGGTCGTGAATGCCGTGCCGGAGGTGGACGGATGCGCCGTCGACACCTGCTTCTTCAGCTTCGCGTCCAGCAGGTCGTCCCAGCTGTCAGGGGCCTCGACGCCGAGTTCGTCGAGAACCTTCTGGTTCGAGCAGAATCCCAGGGCTCCGACGTAGACGCCGGTCCAGTACCCATTGGCGTCCTTGTACTTGGCTGGGATCGGCGCGGCATTCGGCGAGGCGTACTGCTCGATCAGCCCTTGCTCCACCGCAGCCCCGAAGCCGTCGGCCGGCCCACCGTGCCAGACATCGAACTCGGGCGAGGCCTTGGCCGCAGCCAGACGGGCCACCGATTCCCCGGACGAGAGCCGGACGAAGGAGGTCTCGACACCCGTCTTGGCGGTGAACGCCTTGGTCCATGCGGCACAGACCTCTTCCATGGCACCGCACGCCACCGTCAACTTGCCGTTACCGCTGCCCGCTCCAGTGCTGGCCTCGTCCTGGACGGCGCAGCCGGAGCCCACCATCGCTGTGGCGAGGAGCCCCACTGCAAGCGTGGGCAGTGCGAATTTCGAGCTTGCGCGCTTCATTGCGCCTCCCTGTTCGTGGTTCATCGTGGGCCTTTGGTGGGCCGCTGCCGTGAACACTAGGGACCGCAAGGGAGCAATGGGTCACGGCAACAGGCGCGGATGATCACAGTTGTGTGATGAAGGAACGTCCGGCACTCGAGTACACGGTCACGCCACGAGCCGATAACCTCGGCCGCGGTGCGTCAGAATCAATGCCGGTGAGGCCGAGTCGACTTCGAGCTTGCCCCGCAGGCGGTAGATCGCCGTACGCACCAACTCTCGTTCACCCACGGCATCCGACGATTCCCCAAGCGCGGCGTGGAGTTCATTCCAGGAGACCGTCTCCCCGGCACGCTCCGCCATCCGCCACAACAACCGGAACTCCCCGGGACTGACACGCACCTGCCGGTCGTCCAACTGCACCAACTGCGCGCCTGCCTCCAGTCGCAGATGGCCGATCACCCGAACCGCCCCCTCCCGGATGGGCTGCTCATGTCCTGCTGCTCGTCTCGCCAGGGCCGCAACCCTCAGCGCCAACTCTCGCGGGCTGAAGGGCTTGACCACGTAGTCGTCCGCTCCGGCCTCCAGGCCGCCAACGCGTTCCGATTCCAGCCCGCGTGCGGTCAACAGGACGATGGGTACGTCGCTAAGTTCTCGGATCCGGCGGCACAGGTCCACCCCGGATTCCCCGGGCATCATCACGTCCAGAACCACCACGCTCACCGCATGGGTGCGCAGCACCTGCCAGGCATCCACGGCAGAGCTGGCCTGGATGGTGTCGAAACCCTGGGCCCTGAGCGCGAGCCCGACCAGCCGAACCATCTGCGGCTCATCATCGACGACCAGCACTGGACGCCGCCCCGGCTCGGCCTGGTTCACGAAGTCACCATCTTGTCCGGGAGCGCCACCGTGACCGTGGTGCCATGTCCCGTGACCGTGTCCAGCATCATCTTCCCCCCGTGCATCTCCACGATCCGTTTGCTGATGATCATGCCCAGCCCATGTCCCGTCTCGCTCTTGGCGCCGGGTTCCCGGCCGAAGACTGCCCGTCGGGTCCTGTCCGTCATGCCAGGGCCGGAATCACTCACCGACAGCAGTACGCTGCCTTCGGTCGTCCGCAACCGCACCGACACCTCGCAGTGCTGGCCGCCATGTCGAATCGCGTTGTTCAGCAGGTTCACCAGCACCTGGCGCAGCAGGGCCGGGTCGGCGGGCACTCGGGGTGGTGCACCCCGACACTCGAGATGGATGGGCACCTGCTCCACCTTCGCCACATCCCGCACGGCGCCCACCGCCAATCGTCGCAGGTCGACGAGCGACATTCGCATGACGAACAACCCGGCATCGATCTGGGCGTCCACCAGCAGGTCTTCCGCCAGCGTGTTCATCCGTTCCGTGTTGCTCGCAATCGTTTCGACAAGTTCCCGCTGGACGCGGTCGAGCCTGCCCACCGTCTCGTCACCGAGCAACTCAGCTGAGCCTCGAACCAGCGCCAGCGGGGTCCGCAGCTCATGGCTCAACATGGACACCTGGTCAGCCCGCTGTCGGGCCAGGACGCGCCACCACTCGTTCTCGGCCGCCAGCGCTCGAAGCTGGCCTCGCGTACGCGAACGCGCCACGAGCATGACGGCCAAGGACGTCACGGCCAACGCCAGCACCCACTTCATCTGCCCATCATGCCAAGTCCCCGCGCGCGGGGGGTGGTTCGCAGCGGCTGGTCGGTTGCCGATCCCTCAAGCTGAACTGCACCCTCATGCAAAACCTGTGTCGTCAGTGCTCTACGACACGAAAACCCTAGTGGCGGGCACATCGCCAGGTTGATGGCCACGCCACCGGCACCCGATGCTCCACCCTCGGATTGATCTGTCGACGATTCCATGTTGTGTAATGGCCTCGTTCACGGCGGTTCGTCTGGGGGGGATGTCCGTCTATCCCCCTCTATCCAGGAGTGCTTGTGCCAACATCCTCTGCCCGCCGACACCTCGGCAGCTCGATTGCGCTGACCAGCCTTGTCGGAGCCCTCGCGGTCACGCTCCCGCCGCCCATGGCGCAGGCCGCAGACGCGCAGACGTCCATCACCGCCATCGAGGTTCCCGCCACCTCCGCCGGCACGGCTGACGGCAAAGCCGTCATCGCCTCACTGCCCACCACATCCGGGAACTTCGACCTGGTCGGCCTCACCTGGAAGACCCTCCCCGACGGCGCCGTCCCACAGGTCCGCACCTTCGGGGCAACCGGTTGGAGCGAGTGGACGACCCTCGAGATCAGTGTCGGCGCCTCTGAGACCGGACGCGGACGACTCGGCACCGACCCCACCTATGTCGGTGCCAGCACGCAGGTCGAGGCACGCGTGCTCGGCAGCACCGGCCAGCAGGCAGACGACCTGCGGCTCTCCCTGGTGGACACGAACAAGGTGACCTCGGACGAGTCCCTGCCAAGCTCCGCGGGCACCAGCTACGGCAGCGCCGCGTCGGGCTACACCTACGCCACCAAGCCCACCGTGATCAGCCGCTCGCAGTGGGGCGCCGACGAGTCCCTGCTCTCGTACAACGGATCGAGTTGCGTGCCCGCCAACCTGGACTCGACGATCAGCGCCGCAATCGTCCACCACACCGCGGGGTCGAACAGCTATACCAAGGACCAGTCCGCCTCGATCGTGCGTGGCATCTACGCCTACCACGTGAAGACGATGGGCTGGTGCGACATCGGCTACAACTTCCTCGTCGACAAGTACGGACAGGTCTTCGAAGGGCGCCACGGCGGCGTCTACAACCCCGTCCACGGAGCCCACGCCACCTCGTGGAACACGAACACCGTGGGCGTGAGCGTGATGATGAACTCATCCACGGCCGCACAGACGGACGCTGCGATGAGCTCGGTGACCAAGGTGCTGGCCTGGAAGCTCGCGGGCAACTACCGCGACCCGGCGGCCAAGCTGACCCTGGCGGGGAAGTACATCAACCGGATCGCCCGTCACGGAGACGTGATGTCGACCGCCTGCCCCGGCACCAACATCACCGCTTACATGCCCACCCTGCGCACCCGCGTGGCCAGCGCCATGGGCAACTGGCAGACGCCGATCTACCAGGCGTGGGTCGCACAGGGTGGTGAGGGCGGAGTCTTCGGCTCCCCCCACGTGATGGAGCGTGGCATCGCCGGCGGCCGGGTGACCGATTTCTCCGGCGGTGACATCTACCAGAAGTCGTCCACCAACGCGACCTTCGCGCTGACCGGGTCGGTTGCGGCACGCTACGAGTCGCTGGGCCGCACCACCTCGTGGCTGGGATGGCCGACGGGCAACCAGGAGCCTGGCGCGAGCACCGGTCTGTCGGTGGCCCGCTTCGCCAACGGACGCATCTACCACTCGTCCGCGACCGGCGCCCACGCGGTGACCACGGCGATGGCGGCCTGGATGGACGCCAACCCGAGCGCTGGTTATCCCACCGCAGAGGCGGTCAACACCTCCAGCACCGCCGGTTACCAGAACTTCTCCACCGGTCGCGTGTCCTGGCAGGGTGGCAGATTCACGCGGACGCTGACCCCCACCCCGAATCCCACCCCCACGGCGACGAAGACGGCGACTCCCGCACGCGTGGTGATGGGCGACCAGACCGGCGACAAGCGCGCCGACCTGATCTCGGTGCAGCCGGACGGATCGCTGCGCTGGTTCCCCACCGGGTCGACGGGCAAGTCGGGTGCGGCGAGGACGGGGACCAGCCTCACCGGCAAGTACTCCTGGGTCTCGCAGGTGCCCGACCTGGACGGCGATGGCAAGGGTGAGCTGTTGGCCCGCGACATCCACGGACGTCTCTACTTGTGGCGCGGGCTCGGCAGCGGCAAGTTCACGGGCAAGAAGCTGGTGGGCACCGGCTGGAATGGCCTGCGGGAACTGGCCGTCGCGCCCGACATGGATGGTGACGCCATGCCCGAAGTGCTCGGCATCAACGCCAAGAACCAGCTGGTGCGCTACACACTGGCCAAGGGCCTGCGCATCTCCCGCATCACCGTGGTCGGTGGTGACTTCACCGGAATGCGCCGTCTGTCCAGCGTGGGCGACGTGAACGGTGACGGCTTCGTGGACGTGCTGGTGGTGGACTCCTCGTCGAAGTTGTGGCGCTTCTCCGGCAGCGCTGGCGGCGGTCTGGCGGGCACAAGGGTGTTGGCCGGCTGGGGGTGGGGTGCCTTCACGAGGGTGCGTGGTGTGGGAGACCTCAACGGCGACGGACGCTGGGACCTGGTCGCCCATGGGTCGACGACGGCCGTCCGGGTCTACCTGAACACCACCTCTGGCCTGAAGCGCGGAACCGACCTGATGGCCTCCACCAAGGGCCTCGGCCTGACGGCCTGAACTCAACCCTTGTGACCCTTGTGCCCCAAGGACTGACGCACCGGCGCTGGCATGCCCAGCCCGGTGTGTTCCAGTTCCCGGGCCGCGAGTGCCCGGATCACCTGCTGGTCTCCGGCCCGCCAAGCCCGGACCGGGTCGTCGCTGATCGCCGCGATCTGGTCCATCGGGAGGTTGGCCATCGCCCGCAGCGCGAAGAGTTCCAGGTCGGCGTCCGCGTTGACGAAGCGACGTGCCGCGGCCGCCCGCCGGATGAAGCGCACCCGGTAGGGCAGCCAGACGGCGAGCAGCCCCAGCACCGGCACGAGGAAACAGGCCCACGAGGCGATGGTGGCAAGGTGCAGGATCTGGGTGGCCTGCTGGTCGGCCTGGCCCACCAGCCCGTCCAAGCCGCTGGCGACCCGCCCGAGCGGCTCGGCGACGTCGCCACCGACGACCGGGAGCTCGGAAAGCCGTCCCTGTGCATCCCCCATCGCATGGCTGAGCTGGGCAGCGGTCTCGGCGGCCTCCCGGGCTGGGGCCGCCAGTGCCGCGATGGCGCGGTGCAACAGGCGTGCGACGAAGGCCCAACCTGCCACCCACAACACGACGAAGGAGTCTGCGACCAGCTGTCGGACCAGTCTCCAGCCGGGACGTGCGTAGACCCGCATGGTCACCCTCCACTCGCTCAGCCCGGATGGGCCAGGTGCCACTCCCCCACCTGGTCGACCCGGGCGAAACCCAGTTCCGCCAACTCGCCCAAGGATGCCAGAACCTCTGCCATCGGCCGCCCGGACAGGCCTGACACCACCCCCGCGGGCATCCCGCCCCCTCCAGGAAGTACCTCGCGGATGGCCATGAGGTGCGGAGCCAGGGCGTCAAGCGCGACGGCGTGCCCGCCGACGGGCAGTTCTGGCTGTCGCGCCAGCGGGGAGACGAGACCCACCACCTCCGCGGCGCAGGTCACCAGCTCGGCCTGGTGGTCGCGAACCAGCCGATGGGTGCCGATCGACAGCGCCGAGTGCACCGGACCGGGCACGGCCATCACCATCCGGTTGAGGTGAGCTGCCCAGCGAGCCGTGTTGAGCGCTCCTGACCTGGCCGCGGCCTCGACGACGACGGTGCCCAAGGACAACGCGGCGAGCAGCCGGTTGCGGGCCAGGAAGCCCACCTTCGTGGGCCGTAGCCCGGGCGGCACTTCGCTGATGAGCAACTGCTCTGCAGCGAGTCGCTCGAACAGCAAGGCGTTGCCGCTCGGGTAGGGCCGGTCCAGGCCACCGGCCAGAATCGCCGCCGTGCTTCCTTCTGCGGCCAGTGCGCCTCGGTGGGCCCAGCCGTCGATCCCGAAGGCCCCACCTGACAGCACCGTCCACCCGCCCCACCGCGAGCCCCCGGCCAGGTCGAGCGCCAGGTCGGTGGCGACCTGTTCGCCATAACTGGTGCAACTGCGCGCGCCGACCAGCGCGAGGGCACGGCCGGCGCACTGGTCCAGTCGGCCGGGCCCACGCAACCAGAGCCCCAACGGTGCACCGCCGAGACGCTCGTGGCAGACATCGTTCAGCTCATCCAGCTGAGCGGGCCATTCGTCGTCCCCCGGAACCACGAACCTGATGCCGTGACCGTGTGCGGTTTCGACCAAGGCATCGATCTCGAAGTTGCGTGCGCGGTTGGTCCAGCTCTCCACCCCAAGCTGCGCGAGGTCCCCCATCACCTCCACGGCGCCACGGCGGGCCACCAGCGCCGCCAAGCGGGGGTTGGCAGCCTCCGCCAGCCAGGTCAGCGTGGCGCGAGCCCGCCGCTCCTCGTCCCAGTGCGTCGGTTCATGAACCCGTGCATTCAAGCGGCTGCCCTCGTCTCGCCCCGGCGCAGCTCAAGCGCGCCCCGCACGTCGGCCCGGGACGGACGGTCGCGACCAGCCAGGTCACACAGGGTCCAGGCGATCCGCATCACCCGATCGACCCCGCGGGAACTCACCCGGCCGCGCACGAGCGCCTCGTCCAACAGCTCGACCCCGTCCGGCAGCGGCAACTGGTCGCGCAGGTAGTGCCCCGGCACCTCGCCATTGGTCATCCACGAGGTACCCCGCAGCCGGTGCGCCTGCCGTTCCCGGGCCAAAGCCACGCGCTCGCGCACCACCTCGGACGACTCACCGCGAGCGCCTGCAATCTCCAGGTAGCTGGTGCGGGTCGGAGCCAGCCGATGGGTGAGGTCGATCCGGTCCAGGATCGGCCCACTGATCCGCTCCCTGTACCGGCGCACCTGCATCGGGGAACACCTGCACATGAGGCCAGCGGTCCCATGATTGCCGCACGGGCAGGGATTGGCTGCCATGACCAGCTGGAAGCGCGCCGGGTAGCGCGCTTCGTAGGCGGCGCGCCCGATCGCCACCATCCCCGACTCCAGCGGCGTGCGAAGGCTCTCCAGCACTGACGGCGGGAACTCGGGTGCTTCATCCAAGAACAGGACGCCGCGATGGGCGAGCGAGACCTGCCCTGGTCTGGGAACCCGGGAACCACCGCCGACGATGGCGGCCGGTGAGGTCTTGTGGTGTGGGGAGCAGAAGGGCGGACGCGAGACCAGCCCGTCGTTGAGGTTGCGGCCCGCCAGCGAGTACAGCGCCGACACCTCCAGCGATTCCCGCGAAGCCAGATCGGGCAGCAGCGAGGTCAACCGTTCGGCCAGCATGGTCTTGCCCGCCCCGGGGGGACCATGGAAGAAAAGATGGTGCCGACCGGCGGCGGCCACCTCGAGCGCGAACTTTGCCTCCTGCTGGCCCACGACGTCGGCCAGGTCGAGCGCCGGTGCCGGTTCACCCACCACGTCGGACGCCATGTCATCGGGCGCCAGCAGCACGGGGCGTCCGGCCAGCACCTCGGCCAGGTCGGCCAGGTTGCGGACACCCCAGACGGTCATCCCGGTCACCAGACCGGCCTCGCCGACCTGCGAGGCCGGGACGATGGCGCGGTCGAACCCCGCTTCCTGGGCCGCGAGCAGCGCCGGCAGCACCCCCCGGACGGGGCGCACCCGCCCATCCAGGCCCAGCTCCCCCATCATCATCGTCCGCGCCGCAGAGGCGGCCGGGACGGTTCCCGCCGCCGCCAGCACCGCCGTCGCGATCGCCAGGTCGAAATGGGTGCCCGCCTTGGGCAGGCCCGCCGGTGAAAGGTTGATCGTCACCAGCGCCGAGGGCCACTGCCAACCGGATGAGGCGACCGCAGCCGTGCACCGGTCACGGGACTGGTACAGAGCAGTGTCAGGGAGCCCCACCAGCACCGTCTTGGGCAGGCCATTGCCGATGGCAGCCTCCACCTCGACCAGCGTCGGCTGCATGCCGATCAGCACCGCCGACCATGCGGACGCCGAGCTCATCGCGTCACCCCGCGGACGTGGTGCACCTGGTTGCGTCCCCGCTCGTGAAGCACGCCGATGGCGTCGATCCGGATCTGCTCGGCGTGCAGGTCGTGTTCACGCAGCCACAGCTGGGAGAGCTCGACGAGCTTGCGAACCTTGTTGCGGGTCACCGCCTCCAGCGGGTCGCCATAGCCGCGGCCGCGGCGACACTTCACCTCGACGAAGACGATGCACCGGCCACCCGAGGGCAGCGGCTCGAGCGCGACGATGTCAATCTCACCGCGGGCGCAGCGCCAGTTGCGCTCGACCACCTGCCAACCCAGCCGGTGCAGGTACCCGTGCGCGAGGTCCTCCCCATATCGACCTGTTTCCTGCCGGTCCGGCGCCACCAACTGTGCTGCCGGGCGCGCGTGTCGTTCGTCCACCGTGGACCACCTCCACTGCCCACTCTTGGAAAATTGGGCGCGCGCGTTTCACCGTCCCCAGATCGGGACGAATCAACGGGTGGTTGTGGATAACTCCGTGGGAGGACCGGAGGCTTACTTGTCCTCGGGCACCTGCAGGTCGGAGTGCGCGATCTCCTCGATGGAGACGTCGCGGAAGGTCAACACCTTGGCTGACTTCACGAACCGCGCGGGACGGTACATGTCCCACACCCAGGCATCACCCATGGAGACCTCGTAGTAGACGTCCCCGCCCTCGGTGCGCACCTTCAGGTCGACGGCATTGCACAGGTAGAAGCGACGCTCGGTTTCCACCGCGTAGGTGAAGATGCCCACGACGTCCTTGTACTCGCGGTACAGGTCCAGTTCGAGCTTGCTCTCGTAGGCTTCCAGGTCTTCTGCGCTCATGGTGCGTCCACTCTAGCGCGGGCGACATTGTCGAACCGGTACCGATGGATCGCGCAGGGTCCGTGCTCGTCCAGCCGGGCCTGGTGCAGGGGCGTGCAGTAGCCCTTGTGCACCTCGAAGGCGTAGTCGGGGTAATGCTCGGCGAACTCGACCATGATCCGGTCGCGGGTCACCTTCGCGATGATGGATGCGGCAGCCACGCAGGCAGCGACACGGTCGCCCTTCCAGACCGCCAACCCGGGCATGCCCAGCCCGTCGACGGGGAAGCCGTCGGTCAGCACATAGGCCGGCGATGGTTCCAACCGCAGCAGCGAGCGGCGCAGGGCCTGGATGTCGGCGACGTGCATGCCCAGCTCATCGCACTCGGGTGCCTCGATCCGCACCCAGGACACCGAGACGGCCTTCGCCATGATCTCGTCGTAGAGGCGCTCGCGTGCCCTGGCGGTCAAGACCTTGGAGTCCGCGAGACCCTCGATCCGACGCGCGGGGGTGTCTGCGAGCACCACGGCAGCAGCCACCAGCGGGCCGGCGCAGGCACCCCGTCCGGCCTCGTCGGCCCCTGCCACCGGGCCCAGACCGGCGCGGGCGATCGCGCGCTCGTAGCCGTAGATCCCCTTGCCCGCACGAACCATCAGCAGTTGGGGTTGGTGACGCTCACGGTCGGCTGTTCGGGAGCAGCAGCGCTCGGGTCCGGCACGTCGGCAAAGGTGTCAGGGACGCTGAACCTCGTCCAGCGGTCGAAGGGTGCCGCGATCGCCACGACCGGCCCGACCACCTTGCTCTGCGGGACGAAGGCCCCCATCCCCTCGACCTGGCCGTCGTTGGTGATGTCCTGCAGGTGGCAGCGCGAGTCGCCGGACATGTCGCGGTGGTCGCCCATCACGAAGATCCGTCCCGCGGGGACGACCACGTCGAAGTCGAAGTCGGACGGACGCGACTGCGTACCCTCCGGGGAGACGTAGAGGTAGGCGGTCTCGTCGAGTGCCTTGCCGTTGACGCTCATCCGCCCCTGGTCGTCGCAGCAGGTGATGTGGTCACCGGGCAGGCCGATCACCCGCTTGACGAGGTGGCTGGTGGACGACGACGGGAGCACCCCGATGAGTTCCATCACGCGTCGGCCGGCGGAGGGGGTGACGGGTTCCTCCTGGAGCCAGTTGGCCGGGTCCTCGAAGACGACGATGTCACCGCGGTGGTAGGTGCTGATCTTGGAGACCACCACCCGGTCGTCGATCTGCAAGGTGTTCTGCATCGACCCGGAGGGGATGATGAACATCTGCCCGACAAAGGCGCGCAGCAATGACGAGATGATCAAGGCGCCGATCACGACGACGAGCAACTCGCCCAGCACCGAGCGGACACGCCGGCCGGCCGTACGCGCCCTCGTGGGGTGGACGTCGGCGTCGATGCGCTTGGTGGACTCGTCTGTCACGGGTACGGCCTCCTCCGGTGCCCGGGCACCCGCCCGGCAGCGGACAGTCTACGGGGGCTCAGCAGGGCACGTCGGATGCCGCTTCGACGATGGCCACGGTGACGTCACCTTGTCCTTCAGGTGCCGTGGTGAACGACGGCTTTCCCGGCAGCCCGCCCAAACGGTTGAAGGGCCAGACGGTGGTGGTGAGTCGGGCCCGCACCTGGTCGGCGGGGACGAGGGCACCGGGGCCCAGGGTGTGCAGGAAGCAGCGCGAGTCGACGCTGTGGGCGGGGTTGTCGCCGCGGACGAAGAGTTGCCCCGGCCCGACCACGACCCGGAAGGAGATGGGCTGAGGCTCCGGAACGCTCGACAGGGAGATGCCGTTCACCACGAGCCGTCCTTGGGCATCGCAGCAGCGAACCTCGTCCCCCGGCTCCCCGACCACCCGGGAGACCGTGGTGCTTGCTCCGGAACGGCCCTCCAGCCAGGCGCTGGGGGTGCGGAAGACCACCACGTCCCCGCGCTCGACATCGTGTCCACGCAGCCCCACCACCACGTCTGCGGGTTGGGCGACGGGTTCCATGGCCCGGGTGTCGACGGTGTACGGGCTGGCCACCAACAGCCGGAAGGCCAGCGCCACCAGCGCGGTCACCGCCACGGCGAGTGCCAATTGCAGGCGCGAGCGATTCGTCTGGTTCACCCGCACACCGCCTCTCACCGTCGTCCGGCACAAGGATAGGCGTGATCGGTGCCAGACGTGCTCGGTGCCGGACGTGATCGGTGCCGGACGTGCGAATGGCCCCGGCAACGGGTGCCGGGGCCATTCAGTGCTCTGTGGGGAGCAACGCGATCAGTCGCGCTTCTCCTTGATCTTGGCGGCCTTGCCGCGCAGGCCACGCAGGTAGTACAGCTTCGCGCGACGGACGTCACCGCGACGCTCGACCTCGATCTTCTCGATGATCGGGGAGTGCAGCGGGAAGGTACGCTCCACACCGGTGCCGAAGCTCACCTTGCGGACGGTGAACGCCTCCTGGATGCCACCGGCATTGCGGGCGATGACGACGCCAGCAAAGACCTGGACACGGGAACGGTTGCCCTCGACGACCTTCACGTGCACCTTGACGGAGTCACCCGCACGGAACTCGGGGATGTCGGTACGCAGCGAAGCCTTGTCGAGCTCCTGGATCAGCTGATGCATTCTGGTTTCCTCGCCGGTGCCACAGGTCACCTCGTGATGTCTGGTGTGGATGGCTCCATGTCCCCGGACGATCCCCCTGTGGCAGGAGCCGACGGCGCAGAGCAACAGCTGTTGATTCTGCCACGGAACCGGCCTCGGGGTGAAATCGGACGGATGACCCCGATTGTGGCAAGAATGGCCATGTGATGAGCGAGGAGGCCTTCGACGCGTTCTACGCTGCGTCCTTCCCTCGCGTCGTGGCGCAGATCCGGGCCATGTGCGGAAACCTCGCCGAAGCCCAGGACTGCACCCAGGAGGCCTTCGTCCGGGCTTGGGACAAGCGCCAACAACTGGACGAGGAGCAGTATCCCGAGGCCTGGGTGCGAACCGTGGCCTACCGACTGGCCGTCAGCCGGTGGCGTCGCGCCACGCGGGGAATGCGCCAGCCCGACCGCGCACTGGAGGACCGCAGCCCCGCCGAACCCGACCCCACCAGGGTCGCGCTCGAGCGGGCCCTGCAGCAGATCCCGGAGGACCAGCGCCGGGCGATCGTGCTCTACCACCTGTGCGACCTGTCCGTGGACGAGATCGCCGCCGAGGTCGGTGCGCCTGCTGGGACGGTGAAGGCCCGCCTCTCCCGTGGCCGGGCTGCGCTGGCCAAGGTGATGGGAGACCCGGGACGATGAGCGCGCCGCGGCAGGGCCGGATCTCGGCAGGGAGTTCCCAGAATTCGTTCCGGAAAGTCCCAGATCAATGCAACCGCACCGCCTGCCCGGGCGTAGACCAAGGGCCAGCACTGGGCGAACAGCCCGCCCGACCACAAGAGCAAGGAGGTGCCCGATGACCGACCATGATGACCTCGACCAGTTGGAGGCGTCCACCGACGAACTGTTCCGCCGGTTCTCCGAGGACACCTTCGACGCCGTCGACCCCCTGCCCGCCGCAACGGTGCGCCAACTCGCAGAGCACCGCCGGACGAAGCGTCGGATGGGCATCGCCGGGGCTGCAGTGGGGCTCACCCTGCTGGGCGGCACGGCATTCGTCCAGCTCAACGACAACGGCCAATCGCCCACCACGGGACGCTCGGTGGACGTGGGCAGCTCGGCAACCGCCAGCCCGGCCCCGACGACGGCACCCTCCATCCCGACGGCCACCGCCTCCTCGCAGCCGTCGATGCCCGTTACTTCGACGCCAGCGACGACCACACCGGTGGCGACGACCTCCGGCACAGCGCCCACCGGGACACCGGCCGCGAGCAGCACCGTGGCGTCCACCCCTGCAACCGGCGCATCCACAGCCACGTCCGTCGCCCCTGGTGCACTCTCGGCGGCCAACCTGCCCGGAACCGACCTGTTCTACTTCAACGCCCCAGGCGACATGACGGTCACGGGATCGGACGCCATCGGCTCGGAAGCGGTCAGCCAACTCCAGTCACCGCTGACTGCCTGTGAGCAGACCCTCGCACATGGCCAGCAGCAGACCCTGGTGCGCTCCTATTCGGGTGCGGGGACGGGATACGCGGCCATCCTCCAGTTCGAGACCACCTCCCAGGCCGCGGCCGCGCGCGGCACCTATCGGCAATACTTCAAGGATTGCGCGAAGACGATCGTCCCGCCCTCGGGCTACACCCTGGATGTGACTCCGGCCACCGAGTTCCCAGTCACCGGCGCTGGTGTCGACGACGCCGACACCAATGCCAGCTACCGCCTCGTCACCCTGGCCCCCGCCTCCGGCGATGAGGCACAGTTCAACGACGTCACCATCATCACCGTTGACAACCGGATGGTGATCCTCTCGCTGTTCACCACCGGCCAGGACCACACCTGCCTCCCAGATGCCGGCACCGACGCGCCGCAGTGCTCGATGGCCGCCCAGGCCTCGGCCATCGCCCGCCTGCTTGCCCAAGGCTGAGCACACAGATCACAGCCACACACAGACAGACGAGGGGCCGGACG
>NZ_BAAAKI010000002.1:126723-147022 GCF_039527675.1 Luteococcus sanguinis | reverse complement strand
CCGTCCGGCCCCTCGCCGTGTGGCTGTGGCTACCGGCTCACTTGCCGTCGCCCTTGAAGAGCGACTTGATCAGCTCGCGGTTCAGCTGGCTGATCGATGCCAGCGGAATGCCCTTGGGGCAGACCTGGGCGCACTCGCCGATGTTGGTGCACGCACCGAAGCCCTCGGAGTCATGCTGGGCAACCATCGACTTCACACGGCTGTACCGCTCCGGCTGACCCTGCGGAAGCATGGCCAGGTGGGTGATCTTCGCCGAGGTGAACAGCATCGCCGAGCCGTTCGGGCACGCCGCCACGCAGGCGCCGCAACCGATACAGGTGGCGTTGTCGAAGGCGATGTCTGCCTCGCGCTTCGGCGCCGGGGTCGCGTGTGCGTCCGGAGCTGAACCGGTGTTCGCCGAGATGAAGCCTCCCGACTGGATGATCCGATCGAAGGCCGAGCGGTCGACGACGAGGTCCTTGATGACCGGGAATGCGCCGGCCTTCCAGGGCTCGATGTCGATCACGGCACCATCCGCGAAGGAGCGCATGTGCAGCTGGCAGGTGGTCGTGTGCTGGCCACCGTGCGCGACACCGTTGATGACGACGCCACACGTGCCGCAGATGCCCTCACGGCAGTCATGGTCGAACGCGACCGGCTCGACACCATCCATCGTGAGTTTCTCGTTGAGCAGGTCGAGCATCTCCAAGAAGGACATGTCCTCACTGACCCCCTCGAGGGGGTAGCTGACCAACTGGCCCTGTGCGTCAGGGCCGGCCTGACGCCAGATGCGAAGCGTAACCTTCACTTGTAGCTCCTCTGCTTCAGCTCGATGGCCTTGTAGACCAGCGGTTCCTTGTGGAGGACCGGCTTGTCCTCGCCGTACTCCCAGGCCGCGACATAGAGGAACTCGTCGTCGTGACGTAGCGCCTCCCCCTCCTCCGTCTGGCTCTCGCCGCGGAAGTGACCACCACAGGACTCGCGGCGGTGCAGGGCATCGATGCACATGAGCTCACCGAGCTCGAGGAAGTCGGCCAGTCGGTTGGCACGCTCGAGGGTCTGGTTGAAGTCCTCGTTGACGCCGGTGACCTTGACGTTGGTCCAGAACTCGTTCTTGAGTTCGCGGATCTTCGCGATCGCGGTCTTCAGACCGGGCTCGCGACGGTCCATGCCGCAGTACTCCCACATGATGTTGCCGAGCTCCTTGTGGATGGAGTCGACCGTGCGGGTGCCGTTGATCGAGAGCAGCGTGTTGATGCGCTCGGTCGCGGACTGGACTGCCTCGACGACGGCCGGGTGGTCGGCCCCGACCTTCTCGAAGGGCGCGCCAGCCAGGTAGTCGTTGATCGTGTTCGGCAGGACGAAGTACCCGTCGGCGAGGCCCTGCATCAGCGCCGAGGCACCGAGGCGGTTGGCGCCGTGGTCGGAGAAGTTCGCCTCACCGGTCACATACAGGCCGGTGATGGAGCTCTGCAGGTCGTAGTCCACCCAGAGGCCACCCATGGTGTAGTGGACGGCCGGGTAGATGCGCATCGGGGTCTCGTACGGATCCTCTGCGGTGATCTGCTTGTACATGTCGAAGAGGTTGCCGTACTTGGCCTCCACGGCCTTCTTGCCGAGGCGGTTGATCGCATCGGAGAAGTCGAGGTAGACGCCACGACGCACCTGGCGCTCGACACCGGTCTCGGGATCACGCTCGGTGACCGCCGGGCCGACGCCACGGCCTTCATCGCACATGTTCTTCGCCTGGCGGGACGCGATGTCACGCGGCACCAGGTTGCCGAAGGAGGGGTAGATCCGCTCCAGGTAGTAGTCGCGATCACCCTCGGCGATCTGACGCGGGTCCTTGCCGCAGTCCTCGGCACGCTTGGGCACCCAAATGCGACCGTCGTTGCGCAGCGACTCGGACATGAGCGTCAGCTTCGACTGGGTCTCACCGTGCACGGGAATGCAGGTCGGGTGGATCTGCGTGTAGCAGGGGTTGCCGAAGAAGGCACCCTTGCGGTGTGCACGCCAGGTGGCGGTCACATTGCAGCCCATGGCGTTCGTCGACAGGAAGAAGACGTTGCCGTAGCCACCGGTGGCGAGCACGACCGCATCGGCCGTGTGGGCCTCGATCTTGCCGGTGACCATGTTGCGGGTCACGATGCCGCGGGCGACGCCGTCGACCAGGATGAGCTCGATCATCTCGTGACGGGTGTGCATCTTCACCGTACCGGCGGCCACCTGGCGCTCGAGCGCCTGGTAGGCGCCGATCAGCAGCTGCTGACCGGTCTGGCCACGGGCGTAGAAAGTGCGCTGCACCTGCACGCCACCGAAAGAACGCGTGTCCAGCAGGCCGCCGTACTCACGGGCGAAGGGGACGCCCTGGGCAACACACTGGTCGATGATGTTCGCGCTGACCTCGGCCAAACGGTAGACATTCGTCTCACGGGCGCGGTAGTCGCCGCCCTTGACGGTGTCGTAGAACAGCCGGTAGGTGGAGTCACCATCGTTGCGGTAGTTCTTCGCAGCGTTGATGCCACCTTGCGCCGCGATCGAGTGCGCACGACGCGGGCTGTCCTGGTAGCAGAAGCTGAGGACGTTGTAGCCCGCCTCGCCCAGCGTGGCAGCAGCAGCGCCACCGGCCAGGCCGGTGCCGACGATGATCACCGACAGCTTGCGACGATTGGCCGGGTTGACCAGCTTGGCGGAGAACTTGCGCTGGCTCCACATCTTCTCGACAGGCTGGTCCATCGGCGCCTTGGTGTCGGCGATGTCGTTACCGACGACGTAGTAGTTCGCGTCGTCCAGACCGAGCTGGGGGGCGGCACCGCCGTTGATGGAGGGGGAAGCATTCGGCGACATCGTCTCCGACGCGGCCTCGACGAGGGACTGTGCCTCGGTACGGGGGGTCTCGCTCATTATCCAATCACTCCCAGCAGAATCAGCGTCGGCGGGATGAGGAAGCCGACGAACAGCAGAACCGCGATCAGCGCCGACAGCCCCTTCAGCACCGAACGGGCCTTCGCACTGGTATTGGCACCCAAGGTGAAGAAGGCGCTCGCGAAGCCGTGGTAGACGTGCATGCAGACGGCTGCCATGAAGATGACGTAGGCCAGCCACACCCACCATTCCTGGTAGGCCAGCATGACGCGGGTGAACGGCTCGGTGTTGGTGTCGGAGTAGCCCACCTTCAACACCTGGGCCGTGTACTGCAGCAGGTGCAGGATGAGGCCGAGCAGCAGGATCGGGCCGGACATCATCATGGTGCGCGCCGCGTAGGAGCTCTCCATGTGCTTGGTGTTCGCGTACCGTGCTCCCCCGACATTGCGGGACTTGCGGCCGCTCAGCTCGAACGCCGACCACATGTGGAGGACGAGGCACACCAGCAGGAAGATGCGGAAGAGCCAGAGGAACAGGTACGGCGGCATGATCGGGTACAACAAGTGGCGCAGGTAGTGCGCGTACTCGTTGAACTCCTTGCCGTCGTCGGGAAGCAGCAACTTGGAGTTGCCGAACATGTGCATGAGCAGGAAGCCGATCAGACACAGCCCCGTGATGGCCATGATGGCCTTCTTCGCGACAGTGGATCGGACCGCTCTTTGATGAGTAGTGAGAGTAGTCGCCACGAGTAACACCCTAGACGGGTTCGCGCGGCGTTGTGCACCCGGTCCCCCCGTGGCGCGGGTTTAATGGGAAATAGCACCGCCAACACGTTATGACTGGCCCGTTCGCCCCGCTTGGCCGCTATTTTCGGCATGAAGTTGAAGCGAAATAAAACCGTTGCAAAAGACGCTGATCGCCCCTGCCCGGTTCATTCCCCCGACAGGAGGTCGGGCCGACGAAGACGGGTCAACTCGAGGGCCTGGTCGCGGCGCCAGGCGGCGATGCGGGCATGATGTCCGCTCAACAGGACGTCGGGGACGTCCAGCCCCCGCCACGACGGCGGCTTGGTGTACACGGGGTACTCCAGCAGCCCGTCCTGGCCCTCGGAATGGGACTCCTCGGTCAGCGACGCCGGGTTGCCGATGACACCGGGGATGAGCCGGACCGTGGCCTCAATGAAGGCCAGTGCGGCGACCTCTCCCCCATTCAGGACGTAGTCGCCCAAGCTCAGCTCGCGCACTGGCATCCGGGTGCCCGCGTGGCCGATCACCCGGTGGTCGATGCCCTCATAGCGTCCGCAGGCGAAGACCAGGTGGCGCAGTTCACTGAGCTCGTAGGCAATCTGTTGCGTGAAGGGGACGCCGGACGGGCTCGGGACCACCAGCGTTGGCGGCGCGATGGACGCGTCGTCGGTGGATGCGTCCAGCATCTCGTCGAGCGCCTCACCCCATGGTTCGGGCTTCATCACCATGCCGGCACCCCCGCCGTAGGGGGTGTCGTCGGTGGTGTTGTGCCGGTCGTGCGTCCAACGCCGCAGGTCATGGACCCCCACTTCCAGCAGACCGGAGGCGATCGCCTTGCCCACCAGGGAGAGCTGCAGCGGTGCGAAGTAGTCAGGGAAGATCGAGATGACGTCGATGCGCATCCGGGGGCCCATCAGGCCTCGACCTCGGCGGCGCCGTCAACCGGCTCATCGGGGCCGGCGACCTCGGCCTCGTCGTCCAGCAGGCCGCGCACATCGGCCAAAGTGCAGGTTCCTGCCTTCAGATCGACATCCGGCACCAGCGCCGCAACGAATGGAATCAAACGTTCCCCGTCCGTGGTGCGCACCACGAGCGCGTCCTGCACCGGCAGGTGGATCACCTCGGTCACCTCACCGACGCGGGTGCCGTCGGCAGCCAGCACGTCCAGGCCGATGAGCTGACGGTCGTAGTACTCGTCCTCGTCCTCGGGCACCTCGTCGGAGGGGACGTCGACCACAAGGACCACACCGCGGAGTTGCTCGACGGCCGTACGGTCGTTGGCCTCGACGAAACGGGCGAGCAGTCGTCCGGAGTGCCAGCGGGTGGACGCGATGGTGAGCGTGCCTCGGGCATCGCCCTCGGCGCGGAGCACGGCCCCGTCAGCAAAACGACGCTCCGGCTCATCGGTGCGGACGTCGATCGCGACATCCCCCCGCAGCCCGTGGGCCTTGCCCACCGCCCCGACGACGACTTCTTCCAGGCTCATGCCCGCCAGCCTCTCATGTGTGTGGATGGGTGCACCCGCGCCGCATCGTGCAGGTGTGGACACGACGGCGCCCCGCACCGATGCTGGTGCGGGGCGCGTCGGATCTGTGTCAGCGGCGGAATCCGCGGCCACCGGTGCTGCGGCGGTCGACGTCGACGAAGTCGACGCGAACCGACTCGCGACCGGCCAGCGCGGCCACCACGGTGCGCAGCGCCGAAGCGGTGCGACCCTGACGACCGATGACCTTGCCGATGTCCTCGGGATTCACGCGAACCTCGAGCAGGCGTCCGCGGCGGAGGTCCTTGTCCTTGACGACAACATCGTCGGGAGTGCCGACGATGCCGCGGACGAGGTGCTCCAGTGCGTCGGCGAGCATCAGGCGTCGACCTGGGTCTCGTCGGCCTTCTCAGCCTCGGCAGCCTCGACCACCTCGGCATCGCCCTCGGCCGGAGCCTCGGCGGAGACCTCGGGCTCGGCGGCCTGGTCGTCGACCTTCGCCTCGGCCTCGTCAGCCTTGGCAGCCTCGTCAGCCTTGGCAGCCTCGTCGGCCTTGGGAGCCTTCTTGGTGATGGCGTCAGCCTTGGGGGCGTCGTCAGCCTCGGCCAGCGCGGCGTTGAAGCGCGCGATCTTGTCGGCCTTCTCGGGCTGCGGGTCGATGCCCGACGGCGAGGTGTCGCCGGTGAACTTCTGCCAGTCGCCGGAACGCTTGAAGATGGCGACGACGGCCTCGGTCGGCTGGGCGCCCACGCTCAGCCAGTACTGCGCACGCTCGGAGTTCACCTGGATGACCGAGGGGTCATTCTTGGGGTGGTAGATGCCGATCTCCTCGATCGCACGACCGTCGCGCTTGGTGCGCGAGTCCATGACGACGATGCGGTAGTGCGGCGAGCGGATCTTGCCGAGACGCTTCAGACGAATCTTGGTTGCCACGTGTGTGGTTCTCCTGTTTGGAATGGTCCAGGAACGGCCCTGGTACCAGGCGGGTAGCTCCCGGGAACCATGTGGGGCATGGGACACGAGCGCCGGATGGACCTTGCCGCCGGGTTTAGAGGGCGCCGACGACACAGATGCACCGACCATTGTGCCAGAAGACGGCGGTGGCGCACCAACCGAACCAGCGGCACTAGGTTATGGCGCATGCGACGTGGCGACCGAGGGCTCCTGGGGCTGCTCGGTCCTGCCTTCGTGGCGTCGGTCGCCTACGTCGACCCCGGCAATGTCGCCGCGAACCTCACTGCGGGCTCACGCTACGGATACCTCCTGGTCTGGGTGCTCGTGGTCTCGAGCGCCATGGCCGTGTTGGTGCAGTACCTCTCCGCCAAGCTGGGCGTGGTGACGGGGCGTTCGCTGTCGTCGCTGGTCGGCGAGCACCTCGAGAACAAGCGCGGACGCGTCGCCCGCGTCGGTTACGCGGTGCAGGCCCTGGTGATGGCCGTGGCAACCGACGTCGCCGAGGTGATCGGGGGCGCCCTGGGCCTGCACCTGCTGTTCGGCATCCCGCTGTGGCTGGGCGGCCTGATCGTTGGCGTGGTCACGCTCGTCCTGCTCGATGCACTGCGGACGGGCGGTGAACGCGTCTTCGAGATGGTGATCAGCGCCTTCCTCGCGCTGGTCACCATCGGCTTCATGGCCGGCATGATCTGGTCACCGCCCGACCCGGCGCAGGCCCTGGCCGGAGTGCTCCCCCGCTTCCGCGGTACAGATTCGATCGCGCTGGCGGCTGCGATGTTGGGCGCCACCGTGATGCCGCACGCGATCTACCTGCACTCGACCCTGGCCGCCGACCGGCACCGTCCCTCCGGCGGCCGTGACCACGGGATCGGACGTCTGCTCGCGGCGCAGCGCGTCGACGTCCTTCTCGCGCTGCTGGTGGCGGGCACGGTCAACATCTCGATGGTCCTGTTCGCGGCCTCCACGCTGCAGGGCCTCGACGCCACCGACTCGATCGAGTCGGCCTACGCCGCGATCAAGTCACGGGTGGGCGTGGCCCCGGCGACGATCTTCGGAGCAGGACTGCTGGTCTCGGGCATCGGGTCCGCGTTGGTGGGCACGCACGCTGGCGCACGCATCATGCGCGACCTGTGGCCCTGGTCGATGTCACACCACGTCCGTCGCGGGATCACGATCGTCCCCGCCGTGGTGCTCCTGGCCCTCGGGGTCCACCCCTCGCAACTGTTGGTGACCAGCCAGTTGCTGCTCAGCTTCGGCATCGCCTTCGCCCTCGTCCCGCTGGTACACCTGACCAGCTCGAGACGGACGATGGGCCGCTACGCCAACTCGTGGTGGGTGAGGCTGGTCGCCTGGTCGGTGGTCGCGGCGATCGTCGGGCTCAACCTGGTGCTCGTCTGGCTCGCCGTCAGCTGAGCCGACCCTTCAGTTGGTTGGCGCCGGGACGACGATCCGTCCGCGCAGCACCACCAGCAGCGGGTGGCGTGCGATCCCGAGGTGGACTCGCGGGTCGTCCGCGAAGACGACCAGGTCAGCCGGGGCCCCCTGCTCGATGCCCGGCTGACCCAACCATTCCCGGGCCCGCCAGGATGCGGCGCCCAAAGCGAAGTCGGCATCACCGATCGCGCCCAGTTGCTCGACCTCCTCGCCAAGGATGCCGTGCGGCATCACGCCGCCGGCGTCGGTCCCGGCGAAGATCGGGACGCCCGCCTCTCGCGCCGTCCGGAGCGTGTCGAGTCGCCTGGCGTAGAGCTCGCGCATGTGCGCTGCGTAGCGCGGGAACTTCTCCTGTGCGCTGGCGGCGATCTCGGGGAAGTTCTCCAGGTTCACCATGGTCGGCACCAGCGAGACCTGCCGCTCCGCCATCTGGGCGATGACGTCGTCGGTCAACCCGGTGCCGTGCTCAATACCGTCGATGCCTGCCGCGACGAGTTCTGCGGCGGAGTCCTCACCGAAACAGTGCGCCGTGACCCTGGCCCCCTCCTCGTGCGCGGCGGCGATGGCTTCGGCCGCCACGTCGGCCGGCCACAGCGGCGCCAGGTCGCCCTCGGTGCGGTCGATCCAGTCGCCGACCAGCTTCACCCAGCCGTCTCCGGCACGGGCCTGCTTGCGGACGGTGGCGACGAGGTCCTCGGGCTCCACCTCGTCGGCGTAGTTGCGCAGGTAACGCTTGGGACGGGCGATGTGGCGCCCCGCGCGGATGATTCTGGGCAGGTCGTCCCGGTCGTCGATCCAGCGGGTGTCGGCGGGCGAACCGGCGTCGCGGACCAGCAGCGTCCCCGCGTCCCGGTCGTCGATGGCCTGCTGCTCGGCGACGTCGTCGGGCACGGCACCGTTCTGGTCCAGCCCGACGTGGCAGTGGGCGTCGACCAGACCCGGCATGATCCAGACCTTCTCCGCGACGGTCACCGCGCCCGGCACGGGCTCGAAGTCGATGATGCCGTCACGCACCCACAGGTCGCGGTACTCGCCGTCGGGCAGCACGACCCCGGCCAGGTGCAGTGCCACCTCGGGACCGTCGGGGACGACCCGCTCCCCCACGTGCGTGTGGGTGTGCCCGTCGTGGGAGTGGGTGTGGACGAAATGCTGCGCGAGTTCGTCGTGGGAGTGGGTCATGGCCCCATCCTGCCCAAGCCGCAGCCGGTTTGGAACAGGGAAAGGCCCTACCGCGCAGGTGTCAGCCCAGCGGGCCCTTCCCCTGCTGGTTGAACATCCGCTGCATCTCGGGCGGAAGCTGGAAGTCGGCCATCGCCTGCTGCAACTCGGCCTCGGACTGCGCGCCATTGCCCATGCCGAAGGCCGCCCCGGGGTCGACGGCCTGGGCCTCGTCCTGGCCACCGGTCAGGGCCGCGGCGCGCTTCGCCGGGTTACCGGAGACCTTCTGCTGGCCCTTCTTGCCCTTCTTCGTTTGGGGGGCCTTGGCCTTGCGTCCGCCACCCATGCCGGGCATGCCACCCATTCCGGGCATGCCGCCGCCGCCCATCATCCCGGCCATCTGCTTCATCATCTTGCGAGCCTCGACGAAGCGGTTGACCAGCTGGTTCACGTCCTGAACGGTCACACCGGCGCCCTTGGCGATACGCGCCCGGCGGGATCCGTTGAGGATGGAGACGTCGTCGCGCTCGGCCGGCGTCATCGAGTAGATGATCGCCTCGATGCGGTCGACCTCCTTCTCGTCGATGTTGGCGAGCTGGTCCTTCATCTGGCCCATGCCCGGCAGCATCCCGAAGATCTTGCTCATCGGGCCCATCTTGCGCATCTGCTGCATCTGCAGCAGGAAGTCGCCCAGGCCGAACTCGCCCTTGCCCCCCATCAGTTTCTCTGCGGCGACGCGCGACTGCTCGGCGTCGAAGTGCTTCTCGGCCTGCTCGATCAGGGTGAGCATGTCGCCCAGGTCGAGGATGCGGCTGGCCATCCGGTCGGGGTGGAAGACGTCGAAGTCGCCCAGGCCCTCGCCGTTGGAGGCGAACATGATCGGCTTGCCGATCACCCGCGCGATCGACAGGGCGGCACCGCCGCGGGCGTCGCCGTCGAGCTTGGTGAGCACGACACCGTCGAAACCGACGCCGTCCTCGAAGGCCAGCGCGGTGTTCACCGCGTCCTGGCCGATCATCGCGTCGACGACGAAGAGCGTCTCGTCGGGGGTGACGGCGGCCTTGATGTCGGCGGCCTGCTGCATCAGCTCTGCGTCGATGCCCAGACGGCCGGCGGTGTCGACGATGACGACGTCGTAGAGCTTGCGCTGGGCCTCGAGGATCGAGGTGCGGGCAACCTGGATCGGGTCGCCGATTCCGTTGCCGGGCTCGGGGGCGAAGACGTGCACGCCGGCGCGCTGTCCCACGATCTGCAGCTGGTTGACGGCATTGGGGCGTTGGAGGTCGGCGGCGACCAGCAGCGGCGAGTGTCCCTCGGACTTGAGCCAGCGGGCCAGCTTGCCGGCCAGTGTCGTCTTGCCGGCGCCCTGGAGGCCGGCCAGCATGATGACGGTCGGCGGGTTCTTGGCGAAGCGGATGGTGCGGGTCTCGCCACCGAGGATGTTGACAAGTTCCTCGTTGACGATCTTGATGATCTGCTGGGTCGGGTTGAGGGCCTGGCTGACCTCCTCGGAGCGGCACCGCTCCTTGAGGTTCGCGACGAACTCCTTGACGACCGCGAGGTTGACGTCAGCCTCGAGCAGTGCGATCCGGATCTCCCGGGCGGTCGCGTCGATGTCGGCCTCGGACAGTCGCCCCTTGCCACGCAGACCCTTGAAGGTCGCCTGGAGCCGGTCCTGCAGGGTGTCGAACACGCTTGGGTCCTCACGTCGTCGGGCGCCGGAAACGGCACGTCGGATGGCGCCCTGGGGGCGCAACGCACCAAGGATACCGAAGGGGCACCCAATCCCCTGTCGCTCACGTCGTCGGGGCTCCTAGGGTGAGGCCATGCAGAGCACCCACCCCCTCGTCATCGCCGTCGACTCCAGCACCACCGCCACCAAGGCGATCGTGGCCGACCCCACCGGGCATGTCCTCAGTGAAGGACGCTGTGAACTGGGCATGAGCACGCCTGGGCTCGACAAGTACGAGCAGGACCCGCGCGAGTGGTGGACCAGCACGAACACGGCCGTCGGGCGGGCCGTGGAACAGCTCGGTGCAAACGAGCGCGCTCGCATCGTGGCCCTGTGCTCCACCATCCAGCGCCAGTCCTTCGCCCTCGTCGACGCGGACGGGGAGCCGGTGCGTCCCGGCATCTTGTGGCTGGACGGTCGAGCTGCCGAACAGGCCCGGCGCATCGGTACCCGCGATCTGCACCGCCTCACCGGTTTCCAGCCCGACGTGACCCCATCGGTCTACAAGATCGCCTGGTTGAACGAGCATGAGCCCGAGAACGTCTCGCGCGCCGCCCGGGTCACCGGCGTACATGGCTACCTCGCCCACGCCATGACCGGCCACTGGGTCGACTCCGCAGCCGCTGCGGACTCACTGGGCCTGTTCGACATGGCCCGATTGGACTTCGACGACTCGGTGCTCGCCATGGTCGGCCTGCGCCGTGACCAGCTCCCGCAACTGGTCGACCCCGGATCGTCGATGGGCCCCATCCGACGAGACGTCACCCGCGCCTGGGGCCTCGAGCAGGACGTCGAGTTGATCGCTTCTTGCGGCGACGGTCAGGCCGCCGGCCTGGGGTGCGGAGCCATCGGACCCGACGAGGCCTACCTCAACATGGGCACCGCGCTGGTCGCTGGTGTCCACTGCGCCACGTACGAGGTCGGCGACGTGTACCGCACCGACGCGGCCGGGATTCCGGGGCACTACGTCCTGGAGATCGTGCAGAATTCAGGCTCATACCTCGCGGGATGGTTCCGCACCGAGCTGGGCGACCCCGCCCTGAAGGGCGCCCCCGACCCAGCGCTCGAAGAGGCGGCCGCAGGCGTACCCGCTGGCGTTGGCGGCCCCATGGTGCTCCCCTACTGGAATGCCGTGCAGTCGCCCTACTGGAATCCCGTCGCGAAGGGCGCGATCGTCGGGCTGGGTGGGGCCCACGGACGCCCTGAGATCTACCGCTCCATCCTTGAGGGTCTGTCCATCGAGATGGCCCGCAACCTGCGGGGGCTGCAGAACGACACCGGCACCCCGCTGACCAGCGTCCGGGTGATGGGTGGCGGACAACGCAGCCCGCTGTGGCGTCAGGTGATGACCGACTGCGTGGGACTTCCCTTGACCGCCTGTGAGACCGAGGAGGTCTCGGCCATGGGCGCGGCCGTGCTGGCAATGGCCTCCACCGGCGTCGTCGGTGACATTCCCGCCACCGCTCGCGCGATGGCCAAGCTGGGTGACACGAGCGAACCGGACCCGGAACGGGTCGAGCTCTACCGCGAGCTGGCGGAGGTGCAGGGGCTGCTCTACCCAGCCCTGGCGCATGCCTTCGAGGCGCACTCGCAGTTCTTGCTCCGCCACCAGCGCTGAACCGTCACCAGCGCTGAACCGCCACCAACCAGAACTGGCGAGGTCAGCGGACCCGGTGCCGCCCGAGCAGCATGCCGGCGGCGACGCAGGCGATCGCAGCCAGGAGCATGGCCGAGCCGATCACGTTTGCCTCGGCGGGGATCCCGCGCAGGTAGGCGGTGTAGACGAAGGTCGGGAAGGTGCTGACCTCGCCGGAGACGAAGGTGGTGATGATCACGTCGTCGAAGCTGAGCGCGAAGCTGAGCAGCGCCGCGGCCGCGACACCGGGGAGGATCGATGGCAGCGTCACTCGCCAGAAGGCGTCCAGCGGCCCGGCGTAGAGGTCGGCGGCAGCCTCCTCCAGCCGGGGGTCCAGGGATTGCAGCCGGGCCCGGACCGTCACCACGACGAAGGACAGGCAGAACATGGTGTGGGAGAAGACGATCGTCCAGAAGCCGAGGTGCAGGCCCAGACGGTAGAAGCCCTGGACGAAGATCGTCAGCAGCGAGGCTCCCAGCACCACCTCGGGCGTGGCCATCGGCAACAGCACCAACAGGTCCACCAGACCCCGCCCCCGGAACCTGCCCCGCGCCAGCACCAGTGCCATCGCGGTTCCCAGCACCACCGCCAGCATCGTCGACGTGAGGCCGACGGCCAGCGAGGTCTGCAACGAAGAGCACACGCCCGGCGCCCCACAGGGGTTGCGCCAGTGCTCAAGCGTCGGGTTCCCGCTCCAGGCGATGTTCGACTTCGTGTAGCTGTTGAAGGAGAAGGCGAAGGTGTAGAGCACCGGCAGGAAGAGGTAGCCCAGCACCAGGCCGGCGACGATCTGGACAGCGTGCTCAGCCAACAACCTGCGAACGGTCAGGGCGCTGCTCACATCAGCTCCTCGGTGCCGTAGCGCCGGACATATGCCAGCACCATCACCAGGATGAAGACCATCAGCACCACCGACAGCGCTGCGGCCATCGGGTAGCCACCGAGCACCCGGAAGAACTGCGCGTCGATGGCATTGCCGACCATCGAGGTCCCCCGGTCCGATCCCAGCAGGTCGGCGTTGACGTAGTCCCCGGCCGCCGGGATGAAGGTCAGCAGGATGCCGGCGACGACGCCGGGCATCGCCAGCGGGACGGTGACCATCCGGAAGGTCTGCCACGGCGTCGCATACAGGTCGCTGCCGGCCGCGACCAGCGCCGGGTCCACCCGCTCCAAGGACGCATACAGGGGCAGCAGCATGAAGGGCAGGAAGTTGTAGGTCAGGCCCATCACGACGGCGAAGCCGGTGTCGGTGAGGTGCCCGCCCGGCAACAGGTGCAACTGGGACAGCATGCGGGCCAGGGGGGCATCGTCGGCCAGGATCTGGCGCCAGGCCACTGTTCGGAGCACGAATGAGGTGAAGAAGGGCGCCACCACCAGCACCATCAGCAGCCCACGCCAGCGTCCGGCCTTGAACACCATCGTGTAGGCCACCGGGAAGGCCAGCAACAGGCACAGGATCGTCGCGGCGGCCGCGAAGCCGAAGGATCGCGCCACCTGCGCGGGGTAGGCCTGCACCGCGTCCAGGTAGTTGTGCCAGGCGAGGTCGCGGTAGTAGTAGCCGGGGTAACCCGGGTAGTCGGACTGCAGGCTCACGGTGAACAACTGCACCAAGGGGGCGACGAAGAAGACCACCAGCCAGGCGACACCCGGCACCAGCAGCCACCACGACACCCGAGAACTCGGACGCGCGCTCATCGCAGCGACGCCGCCTCCGCGGCCGCCGTCTGCTCGATCTGGGCGATGTTCTCCTCGGTGCCCGCCAGCGGGTCCTCAGTTCCCGGCAGCGTGAAGGTGTGGCGCAGGTCCCAAGCCAAGGTCACCACGTCGCCGGGGCGGGCGCCCGCGTCGACGTCCCGGTTCTGCTCGTGGACGACCCAGCGTCCGGCTCCGGGCACGTCCATCAGGTATTGGGTGGCCACACCGAGAAAGGAGACGTCGGCGACGACAGCGCGCCCGAGCAGGTTGGTGATCGACTTGCCCTTCACCCGGGCGCCTTCGGCCACCACGCGCACCTTCTCCGGACGGACGCCGACCAGGGCGGTGCGCGCGCTTGGATCGGCGGATCGGGAGCGCAGCGCACGGACGCGCTGACCGGCGAGCTCCAGCTCGACCAGCTCCCCCTCATGGCCGACCACCGTGGCCTCGGCCAGATTTGACTGGCCCAGGAAGTTGGCGACGAAGGCGGTCCGCGGCAGCTCGTACAGCTCGGCCGGTGCGCCCATCTGCTCGATCCCACCGTGGTTCATCACCGCGACGGTGTCGGCCATGCTGAGCGCCTCCTCCTGGTCGTGGGTGACGTGGACGAAGGTGATGCCGGTCTCGGCCTGGATCCGCTTGAGCTCCACCTGCATCTGGCGACGCAGCTTGAGGTCCAGGGCGCCCAAGGGTTCGTCCAGCAGCAGCAGTTCGGGGCGGTTCACCAGAGCCCGCGCCAGGGCGACGCGCTGCTGCTGGCCACCTGAGAGCTGCCCGGGACGTCGACTCTCCAACCCGGCCAGGTCGACCATGGCCAGGGCGTCGGCGACCTGCGCACCGATCACCTTGGGGTCGACGCCACGGCGGCGCGGCCCGAAGGCCACATTCTCGCCCACGTTCAGGTGCGGGAACAGCGCGTAGCTCTGGAAGACGGTGTTTACCGGCCGTTCGTGGGGGCGCAGCTCGGTGATGTCTCGGCTGCCCAGGACGATCTGGCCGGCGTCGGGACGCTCCAGCCCGGCGACCATCCGCAGGGTGGTCGTCTTGCCGCAGCCCGAGGGGCCGACGAGCGCGAAGAAGGAACCGCGCGGCACATCGAGGCTGAGGTCGTCGACGACGCGATCGCGTCCGAAGCTCTTCGCCAGTCCGACCAGGGCAAGATCACCTGCTGTCTCCTCGCGGCGGTCGGCCCGGTCGGCCTTGCCCTGTCGGAACCTCATTGGCCCACCACCTTCGTCCATGCCTCGGAGTAGGTCGCCTCTTCTGCGGCGTCCAGCGCGCGGAAGACGCTGGTGTACTTCGCGAGGTAGTCCTCGCTCGGGAAGATCAGGGGGTCGTCCACCAGTTCGGGATCGACCTCGGCCATCGCCTCGTTCGCGCCGGCGACGGGGCAGATGTAGTTGACCCACGCCGCCACCTGGGCGGCCACCTCCGGCTGGTAGTACCAGTCGAGCAGGCGTTCGGCGTTCCGGCGTCGCGTCGAGGTGATCGGGATCACGGCATTGTCGCTCCACAACATGCCGCCCGCCTCGGGCATCACGAAGGTCCAGTGGGGGTTGCCGGTCTCGGCGCGCAGGGTGGCGATGTCGCCGCTCCAGACCAGGCCCGCCAGGGCATTGCCGCTCTGCAGGTCCTGCACATAGGAGTTCCCGCGAATGCGTCGGATCTGCCCGCCGCTGAGCTGCCTGTCGATGACATCGAGCGCATTGCCGAACTGAACGCTGGTGAACTGCTGGGCCGGGTCGACACCCTGGGAGCGCAGCACCATGCCGATCGTGTCGCGCCACTCACTGAGCCCGACCACGCGCCCCTTGAGGTCGGCACGCCACAAGTCGTCCACGTTCTTGATCGGCTTGACCCGCGAGGCGTCGTAACCAATGCCCGTGAGCCCCGACTGCCAAGGCAGCGAGTACAGACGGCCCGGGTCGAAGGGGGCGTCCTTGAGCTGCGGCAGCAGGTTGGCGACATGCGGCATCTGGATCAGTTCCAGCGGCTGCACCAGCCCTTGGCCGATGACCCTGTTCACCATCCAGTCGGACAACACGATGATGTCCCGGCCGATGTCCTGCCGGGCCCGCAACTGGGGGGACACCTTGTTGACGTACACGTCGTTGTCGTCGATCTCCTCGGTGTAGGAGACGGCGATGCCGGTCGTCTTGGTGAAGGCGTCGAGGCTCGGGAAGCGTCCGGTCTCCTCATCGGTGTCGATGTAGGCCGTCCAGTTCGCGAAGGCGACGCGACGGTCGCTCGCGGAACGGTCGGCGGGCAACGAGGGGGCGACCCGTCCAGCGACGGGCGGGGTGGGCGGTGCGCAGGCGGCAAGAAGCGCCGCTCCGGCTGCGGATCCCAAAAGGGTGCGGCGAGATGGTCCCCGTCTCGGCGGGTTCCGGCGTACCCCGGGAGGGCGGTCAGCGGTGGAGCCAGCGTTCAATAAAGGACCTCCTGTGGGGCCCGGGTGCGCACCGGGCTCGAACCGGACGGCGTGGGCCATCCGTCAGACAACCGGACGAACCCTACACGCTCGTCCCGGTGCGCACGATCGCCGGGCCCTCGAACCGGAGGAACTCTCAGGCGCCCGCGGTCTCGGGCTCCGGGTGCTGCGCCCAGTAGCCGTCCCCCTCGAACAGCGAGTCGATGACCTCGCCCAGCAGGCCCAGCTCCTGCAGGGTGTCGAGGATGGTGTACCGCGAACGAATCGTCTGCGCCTGGTAGTAGGTGAGCTTCAGCTTCTCCTGGTCGATGTTGATCATGCCCGGGTGGTAGGGACCACCAACGGCCTTGAGCATGTCGGCCGCCTCCTGCGCGGTGACCAGCTGCGGCTTGACGCGCTCCAGGATCGCCGGCCAGTGCTGCTGGACGAGCTCGATCCGCGCCCGAATGTGCTCGGGTTGGACGTACTTGGCCCGCGACTGGCCCAAGGCCGCCTCCCGAATGGCCTCGATCGGCTGCAGGGCGGCGACCCGCTCGTCGTTCTGCTCGGGGTTGGGCCACTTGGCGACCGCGGCGTCGACGTCCAGCCCGGCGATGTCGAGCTCGAGCACCTTCTCGTACAGCGCGCAGACGGCCACGGTGCCCAGACCAACCTTGTTGCCGTGGCTCAACGGGGGTTCCCAGTCCAGCCCGTGGCCCTCCATCTCCCACTGGTGGCTGAAGTTGTGCCCGGCTCCCGAGGCGGGACGCGAGGACTGGTGCGCCTGCATTGCCAGACCGCTCATCAACAGTCCCTCGGCCAGGCCACTGATCGCGTCCGGATCGCCCGCTGCGGCGCCCTCGGGGTCGGACAGGGCGTCGCGCAGGGTGTCCTGCACGAGGCTCCAGACATAGGGATCGACGGCTTCGACGCCCAGTTCGTCCGAGAGCAGCCAGTCGGCTCCGCCGGGGATCTTCTCGATCAGGTCGCCATAGCCGGTGGCGGTGAGGCGCTTGGGCGCGGCACCCATCACGTCCAGGTCGGCCACCAGGGCGGTGGGGGCCGGACAGTTCCGGGTGATCTTGAATCCGTCTCGCGTGATGGAGGCGCCGAAGGCGGCGTACCCGTCCATCGAGGCGGCGGTGCAGACATTCATGTAGGGGCGGCCGAGTTCGCCGCTGGCCAGCTTGGCGATGTCGTTCAACGTCCCCGAGGCGATGGAGCAGACGATGGCATCGACTCCCTCGAGGTGGTTGCGCAGCACCTCGACGTTCTCATAGCCGGCGTACAGCGTGGGGGTGCCGGGGAAGATGTAGGGCTCGACCATCTCGACGCCCGCTGCTTGCAGAGAGGCGACGACGCGATCGCCCGCGGCGGCGAAGGTGTTCTCGTCTGCGACGACGATGGCCCTGGCATCCCCGAAGCACTGGGTGAAGACATCACCCGTCTGGTCGACCACGCCCCGTCCGGCGACGATCTGCTTGGTGTCGGTGGCCGTCTCGAGGGCCTTGGTGATCAGTTCGGACGTCATGGGGCGCTCCTTCGCACGGGGATGTTCCCACTCTAGGAAGGCATGGGATGCCACCGCAGCCCATGTGACCACCTGTGCAGTGATGCCTGTGCGAGCACGGGAGGATGCGCCTGACCGATCGGTAGGAAAGTGCGGCGCAACCATTGCACTTGTTCACAGCTTGCTGCAAGGCTGACCACACCCCAGGAGCCGACCGGATCCCACTGCGCCGCACCGTTGCGTCGCCCGGTCGTCCAGAAGGAACTGCCATGCCCTCCATGAAACTGGCCGCCCAGGCCTGCCTCGGCCTGGTGACCGCGGCGGGGCTGATCGCCGCAGCGTGCCCCGCGCCGGCGCACAGCGCACCCTCCACGTTGGTCACCCGCACCGTGAGCGACGGTCGCACCACCTTCGTCCAGGTCGACAACCCCAATGGCGGGCCGACGCTGAGCTACTCCCCCACCAGCGGCATCACCATCATGGCGGTGCCGACAGCTGGCGGGACCCTGGCCTTCAAGGACATGAACCACAACAAGAAGCTGGACGCATGGGAGGACTGGCGCAAGACCACCAACCAGCGCGCGGCGTCGCTGGCGAAGGAGCTCACCAAGGAGCAGATCGCCGGCCTGATGTTGTTCAGCTCCCACGAGCGCAACGCGGCGGCCGGGCTCAGCGATGCCCAGCGCAAATACCTCAAGGACGACCAACTGCGCAATGTGCTCAACGCCGGCGCCAATGACGTCACCGCCAACGTGACCTGGGTCAACGAAATGCAGGCCTTCGCCGAGGCCCAGGCTGCCAGTGGTCTGCCCTATGTGCCGGTCAACTTCTCCTCCGACCCGCGTTCGACGGCCGCGCAGGACTCGGCCTACAACGCGACCGGGGACGACATCTCCCGCTGGCCCGCCAACCTGGGACTGTCGGCGACCTTCAAGACCAAGACCATGCTCGATTTCGCAAAGACCTCCTCGGCGGAGTACCGCGCGATGGGCATCACCACCGCGCTCGGCCCGCAGATCGATCTGGCCACCGAGCCGCGCTGGCTGCGCGTCGACGGCACCTTCGGTGAGAACGCGGCCCACACCTCCGCGATGGCGAAGGCCTATGTCGACGGTTCCCAGAACACCTACGACGTCTACGGCAGGTCAGTCGGGTGGGGTGCGGACTCGATCAACGCCATGATCAAGCACTTCCCCGGCGACGGTGCCGGTGAGGGCGGCCGTGAGGCGCACATGAATGCCGGCAAGTACGCCGTCTACCCGGGCGACAACTTCGACGAGCACCTGGAGCCCTTCACTGCTGCCAGCAACTCGATGTCGATGATGAGCTCCTACTCGATCGCGATCGCGAAGGACGGTTCGCCGCTGACCGGCAACCGCGTCGGTTCGGCCTACGACAAGACCAAGATCGACATCGCCCGCGATGCCGGTTACGACGGCGTCATCTGCACCGACTGGGGCGTCACCACCGGCTACACCGACCCCAACTCCATCTTCGGCATGGCCTGGGGCATGGAGCACGCGACCGTCAACGAGCGCCACTACGCCGTACTGCAGGCCGGGCTGGACATGTACGGCGGCAACAACAACAAGGTGCCCGTCCTGGCGGCCTATGACCTGTGGCAGGCCGACTACGAGGCCGGGAGGAATGACATTTCGGCGGACGCTCGCTTCCGCCAGTCCGGTGAGCGCATCCTGCGGATGTTGTTCGCGCCCGGCCTGTTCGAGAACCCCTACCTCGATCTGGCCAAGTCCAAGTCGATCGTCGCCAGCTTTGACAAGGTGGCGCGCGGCTACCAGGCCCAGCTCGACTCGGTCGTGATGCTCAAGAACTCCAAGAAGACCATCAAGAAGACCCCGCTGGCCTCGTACAAGAACAAGACCGTCTACATCCCGAGCTCCATCTCGCACGGCTTCCCGAGCGTCTTCTCGCAGTCGACCACCGACACCGTCGGCCCGACCCTGGACGTGGCCGTCGCCAAGCAGTACTTCAAGAAGGTGCTCACGGACACGCCCATCACCGACGCCAAGGGCAATGTGGTCGGCTACACCCAGCCGGACCTGACCAGGGTCGACATGGTGCTGGTGGGAATGCGCAGCCCCGACAGCGGCAACAACTTCACCGGCGCCGGACGCAATGCCGACGGCACCTTCTACCCGCTGTCGCTGCAGTGGAAGCCCTACACCGCCAACGGCAAGAATGTCCGCAAGGTCTCGATCGCCGGTGACCTGCTCGCGGACGGGACGGTGGAGAACCGCTCCTACTTCGGCAAGACCTCCAAGATCGGCAACGAGTACGACCTGACCGCCACGTTGAACGCGGTCAAGGCCGTCGAGAAGGTCGAGAAGAAGACCGGACGCAACATCCCGGTGATCGTCGCGGTGAAGGCGAAGACGAGCTTCATCCCGGCCGAGTTCGAGAAGAAGGTGGACGCGATCGTCGAGGGCTACTCGGTCAGCGACCGTGCCCTGATCGACATCATGCTCGGCCAGAAGAACCCCTCGGGTCGCCTGCCGATTGCCAACGCCAAGAACATGGACGCGGTGGAGAAGCAGCTGGAGGACGTCGGTGAGGACATGACCCCCTACACCGACTCCGCCGGCAATGTGTACCACTTCGGCTTCGGCCTGAACTGGAAGGGCGTCATCGGCAAGAAGTGATTGCCTGAGCTCCTGACAAGAACAGTGCCCGCCCCCA
>NZ_BAAAKI010000002.1:78879-126694 GCF_039527675.1 Luteococcus sanguinis | reverse complement strand
CGGGGGCGGGCACTGTTGGTTGTGCGTCGTGTCTGGTGGAGCTGGATCTGGTGGAGGGGGCCGGCGGCTTCCCACACCAAGGGTCGGGTCAGTTGCCCATCAGGCCGTTGACGAACTGCTCGGGGTCGAAGGGGGCCAGGTCGTCCACGCCCTCGCCCAGACCGATCAGCTTCACCGGGACGCCGAGCTCGCGCTGCACCTGCACGACGATGCCGCCCTTGGCCGAGCCGTCGAGCTTGGTGAGCACGATGCCGGTGACCTTGACAACCTCGGCGAAGATCCGCGCCTGCACCAGGCCGTTCTGGCCGGTGGTGGCGTCCAGCACCAACAGCACCTCCCCCACGGGGGCGAGCTTCTCTGTGACACGCTTGACCTTGCCCAGCTCGTCCATCAAGCCGGTCTTGGTGTGCAGCCGCCCGGCGGTGTCGATCAGCACGACGTCCACCTGCTCTGCGATGCCGCGCTCCACGGACTGGAAGGCGACCGAAGCAGGGTCGGCCCCCTCGACACCACGGACTGTCTCGACGCCGACGCGCTCACCCCAGGTGCTGAGCTGTTCGGCAGCAGCAGCACGGAAGGTGTCCGCGGCACCGAGCAGGACGCTCTTGTGCTCGGCCACCAGCACGCGTGCCAGCTTGCCCACGGTCGTGGTCTTCCCGGTGCCGTTGACCCCGACGACCATGACGACGGCGGGCTTGCCGTCGGTGCCGGTCAGGTTGAGCGAACGATCCATGGACGGGTCAACGAGCTTGACCAGCTCAAGACGCAGCACATCAGCTGCCCGCGCCGGTTCGGTGATCCCGTCGATCGCCAGCTCACGGCGCAGGTTCGTGATCAGTTCCGTGGTGGGGGCTACGCCGAGGTCGGACGAGATGAGGGTCGCCTCGAAGTCGTCCCAGGTCTCCTCGTCCAGCCGGTCCCGCGACAGCAGGTCAGCCAGGCCACGGGCCAGCGCATTGTTCGAGCCGGACAGACGGCGGCGCAGCCGGGTGAGGCGTGAACCGGCCGCCTCGGGCACCTCCAGCCCGACCTCCGGCTCGGCCGGCACCTCGACCGAAGGCTCCGAGGGCAGTTGCTCCACGGGCGGTTGGCGGTCCAACCCCCGGCGGTTGCTGACGGTGATGATCACCGACGCCGCAACGATGCAGGCGACGACGGCCGCGAGGATGATCCAGATCAGTAGGTCGTATTGCACGTCCACAGCCTAACGGCGGCCGACACACAGGCCGGCCCCCGCCCGATGGGGCGAGGGCCGTGGGCAAGAACTACGTCAAGGAGCGGGCGCTCAGGCCTTCTGCGACTCGTTGCGGCGGGAGGTGGCCTGCTCGTAGACGTTGAGGAAGGCGGCCGGTGGCTCGGCGTCACCGTTGAGGTGGCGGGCAGCGGTGGCCAGGTGGTCGGCGACCTGCGGAACCTTCGAGCGGTACATGCCCTTCATCCCGATCAGCACGACACCAGAGATCACAACGGCGAGCGCGATGATCAGGAACATGGACAGGTAGACGGAGGTCACGTCGGGTCACTTTCTTTGCCTGCTGGGCAGGCGGACTGGTGGTGTGGTCCAATCATTCCCCGCCCGCATGACGGCACTCAAATCGACACGGCCCGTCTTGGCGTTTCCACAGCCTCGTCTAAGGCTCAGGACACCTGTTCGTCACGCAACCGTTGGCTGATCACCGTTGAGACGCCGTCACCGCGCATCGTGACGCCGTACAGGGCATCCGCGATCTCCATCGTCCGCTTCTGGTGGGTGATCACCAGAAGCTGCGAACTCTCCCGAAGCTGCTCGTAGATCCCGAGCAGTCGGCCGAGGTTGGCGTCATCGAGGGCCGCCTCCACCTCGTCCAGGATGTAGAAGGGGCTCGGACGGGCGATGAACAGGCTCACGAGGAAGGCGACAGCCACCAGCGAGCGTTCACCGCCCGACAGCAGCGACAGCCGTTTGACCTTCTTGCCCGCCGGACGCGCCTCGACGTCGACGCCGGTGGTGAGCCAGCTGCCGGGCTCGGTCAGCACCAGCCGCCCCTCACCGCCGGGAAACAGGCGCGGGAAGACATCGTTGAAGGTGCGCTCCACGTCGGCGTAGGCGGCGGCAAAGACCTCCTCGACCCGGCGGTCGACCTCTTCGACGATCTCGAGCAGGTCCTTGCGGGTGCGACGCAGGTCGTCCAACTGCTCGGCGAGGAAGGCGTGCCGCTCCTGCATGGCGTCGAACTCCTCGAGCGCCAGCGGGTTGACCCGCCCCAGCACCTGCAGGTTGCGCTCCGCGGCGCGCAGCCGCTTGGACTGTTCCTCGCGAACGAAGGGGACTGGCTCAGGAACATCGTCGTCCTCGGTGAGTGCGCTCCCGTCGCGGCGGGTCAGGACGGGGACGAACTGGTCGGGCCCGTACTCCTCGACCAACGCCTCGGCCTCGATGCCCAGCTCGCTCATCGCGCGCTCGCCGAGTTGCTCGATGCGCATCGTCTGCTGGATGCGCGCCATCTCGTCGCGGTGGGCACCCTCGACGACCTGGTCGAGGCTGCGGCCGGCCTCGCGGGCCTCGCGGCGGGCGACACCGAGCGCGGCCTCGGCCTCGATCCGGGCGGCCTCGGCAGCCGAGCGTTCGGTGGTGGCCAGCGCCCGGGACTGGTCCACCCGCCCCACCAGCCATTGCGCCCCTGCGTGCACGGAGCGGGCAGCCTCGGCTTCGCGGCGCAACTGTCGTGCCCTCGCCTCTGCCTTCTCCCGCGCCTGCCGTTCGGCGATCGCGGCGCGGCGCAGCGAGTCAGACCGCCCCGCCAATGCCTTGGCCCGCTCCTCCGCGGTGCGCAGGGCCAGGCGGGCGTCCATCTCGTGCTGCCGGGCGCGGCGCGCGAGGTCGGCCTCCCGGTCCCGCTCGGCCGGGTCGGGTTCGACGAGCTCCCCCTCGGCGGACGCCAGCTCCAACCGCTCGGCCAGGTCTGCCAGACGCTGTTCGTCCTGAGCTCGGGTGGCCTGCGACTGCTCCATCGCCTGCACCAGTCGGTCGGCCTCGCCGCGGGCATTGCGGCTGGTCTGGCCGAGCTGCCCAAGCTGCTCGGCCAGCGCCGCCATTGACGCGTCCGACTCGTTCAGCGCCTCGAGCGCTGCATTGGCCTCCTGTTGGGCCGTCTGCAGGATGTTCTGCGCCTGCGCCAGCTCGAAGCGGACGCGCTCCAGCGCATGCTCAGCCTCGACCAGTCCGCCGCGCGCCTCGTCAACCGCGGCCTGTACCTCGATCAGTGACTGCCGCGCGGTTGAGCCACCGCTGGCGAACCAGGACGAGAGCAGGTCCCCCTCCCGGGTCACCGCGACGACATCTGGGAGGTCAGCCACCAACTCCCGCGCGGCGGTCAGGTCGTCGACCAGGGCGACGGTGCGCAACAGGCGGGCGAGTGCCGGACGCAGTCCCTCGGCCACCTCGATCGCGTCCACGGCCCACACAGCCCCGTCAGGAAGCGTCGGCCAAGCCGGCCCGGGGGGAACGGGAGAGCCCTGGACGAGCAGACCGGCTCGGCCGAGGTCGTCGGACTTGAGCAGCGCGAAGGCGTCGACGGCAGCGTCCATCCCCGCGACCACGACGGCGTCGGTGGCCTGCCCGAGGGCGGCCGAGACAGCTGTCTCCCAGCCGGAGCGGACGCCGATGACGCCAGCCACCTGACCCAGCAGGCCGTCGAGGCGTTCGCTGGCCGCCAGCAGCGCGGTGCCGGCGTCCTCGCGTTCCAGCCCCATTTCCAGGGCCTCCACGCGGGCCGCCAGCGAGGCCCGGTGCTGGGCTGCGGCGGTCTCGGTCTCGCGCAGGGAGCGGATCTGGGTGCGGATCTCCTCCACCTTCTCGGCGGCGGTCTCGTAGGCCTCGTCGAGGCCCAGTTCACCGTCCTCGGCGCCGGTGATCTGCGTCTCGAGCCGGCGGAAGGCCAGGTCGGCCTCCTCGGCGCGGGCGATCGCCTCGTCGCGGCGGGCGGTGAGGCGTCCGGCTTCCTCAGCGGAGGCGTCCAGCCGGGACTTCAGCGAGTTGACCTGACCGGTGAGGCGGGCCAGGCCTTCGCGTCGGTCGGCCACGGCACGCAACTGCGCGGCGTAGGCCTTCTCGGCGGCGGCGTGGGACTGTTCGGCGCCGGTGCGCCGCAGCTGGGCGTCGGCCATCGCGCCGGTGAGGCGGTCGACCTCGGCGCGCAGTTCGTCCTCCTGCTGGCGGACCTGTTCGGCCTCGGCCTCCAACTGCTCGGGGTCGCGCCCCTGACGGGAGTGGTCGGGGCTGGCGTCGGCGTGGCGCATCCGCTCGGCAGCAATGGACAAGGTGGTCGAGACTCGCTCGCGCAGGGCGGCGAGGTCGTACCAGTACTCCTGGGCGCGGGCCAGGCGCGCCTGCGCCTCGGCGACGGCGTGCTCGCGGGCCACCTCGTCGTCCCGGGCTGCGGCCAGGCGCTGTTCGGCGGCGGCGCGGGCCTGGACGAGTGCCTGTTCGTCGGCGAGTTCGCTGGCCAGCGCGAGTTGGGCCTGGGCGAGGTCGTCGGCCAACAGGCGGGCCTTGGCGTCGCGCAGTTCGGCCTGGATGACGGCGGCCTTGCGGGCCACCTCGGCCTGTCGCCCGAGCGGCTTGAGCTGGCGGCGGATCTCGGCGACGAGGTCGTTGAGTCGGTCCAGGTTCCCCTGGGTCGACTCGAGTTTGCGCAGCGCCTTCTCCTTGCGCTTGCGATGCTTGAGGACGCCAGCCGCCTCCTCGATGAAGCCGCGGCGGATCTCGGGGGTGGCCTGGAGGATCGTGTCCAGCTGGCCCTGGCCGACGATGACGTGCATCTCGCGTCCGATGCCGGAGTCAGAGAGCAGCTCCTGGACATCGAGCAGGCGGGCCGCGTGACCGTTGATCGCGTACTCCGAACCGCCGTTGCGGAACATGGTGCGGCTGATCGTCACCTCGGTGTACTCGATCGGCAGCGCGCCGTCGGTGTTGTCGATGGTGAGCACGACCTCGGCGCGGCCCAGCGGCGCGCGTCCGGAGGTGCCGGCGAAGATGACGTCCTCCATCTTCCCGCCGCGCAGGCTCTTGGCGCCCTGCTCCCCCATCACCCAGCTCAGCGCGTCGACGACATTCGACTTGCCGGAGCCGTTGGGCCCCACGACGCAGGTGATGCCGGGCTCGAAGTTCAGCGTCGTCGCGGACGCGAAGGACTTGAAGCCGCGCAGGGTGAGGGACTTGAGGTACATGTCAGCCCTCGGCGTGCCGGGGTTCGCTGACGATGGTCCCGGACTCGGTCACCTCGTCGGGGTCGACGACCGGCGCCAGCATCGGCACCTCGGCGGCGGGATGGTGGACGGCGCGGAAGGTCCACAACTTGTTCACGACGAAGTTGATGGGCAACGTGATGACAATGGTGATCAACTGGGACCAGTAGGCACGCGCACGTAACCCCTGGTCGTCGTTGAAGACCGACGACGGTAGGTAGACCGGTGACGTGGGGTTGGTGAGCCAGGTCTTGATCACCAGGCCCGCCATGGCGGCCACGCTGCCGACCGCGAAGAAGGGCCAGAACTCGGCCCACCAGCCGCGCCGATGGGTGCGCTTGAAGGTCCATGACCGGTTCAGCTGGAAATTCCAGAAGTTCGCGACCACAAAGGCTCCCAGCCACACCAGATGCGTGTAGCGGAGCGCATGTCGCGCCGTGATGAACCAGACCGGGTCGTTGTCGTGGGAGGTACCGCCGTGCAGCTTGGTCATGATGAAGGCGACGACCATGTTCACGACCACGCCGGAACCACCGACGATTCCGAACTTCAGGAACTGGCGCAAATGTCGGCGGCTGCGGGCGCGGCGGGATTCAAGAGTCACAGTGCGCAAATCCTACCGGTCCGGGCCGTGGTCCCTCGCCGGTGGAGCGCGGCGCGGCGTCGACCCTGTGCGGTCCCGCGGCCGCGTCCTCGGCCACCATCAGCGACCGAAAGCCTCGGCCATCAGGTCACATTCCGCCGGCCGAACCGCGTGTCCGGCGGCAATCTCCCGCCAGCACCCGAGCACGGTTCGGACCTCGGCGAGTGCCCGCTCCACCTCGTCGGCGCCCAGCCCAAACTGGGGAGCGCTGGCCACCAGGGCCTCTAGACCTTCCTCCCGGCCGTCCTCACCCGCGATGGTGGTCGCGTGTCGTGCGCCATCGGGGTTGGGGTTGATGTCGAAGGCCGGGGACAACCGCCACCCCTTCTCGGCCTGCACCACCCCGTGGTTGCGCAACTGGTCATCGGTGTTGTTGATCAGGAGCCCAAAGGCAGCTCGGCGCCAGAGTTGGGCCAGGTCGGCCGTGGCAGCCGCACTGTTCTGGGCCAGGGCCTCCGCAAGTTCCAGGTAGTCACGCTGATCGCCATCGTCGGCACCGACGAGCGTCATGGCACTGAGATAGCCGCGGCGCAGGGCCCCTTCCCGGTCGAAGCGACGCAGCAAGAGCACTGCGCGCCCCTCGACGCGGATCAGCCGGTGCTCGGGAACCTCGATTCCTGCACGCTCCGCCAGGTCGAGCGCCGTGGCCTCCCAGGCCATCACGTCCCACTGGTCGCCCGGGTGCGGGAACTTGGCAATGTAGAGCGTGCTGCCCTCACGGATGGAGGCCTTTGGTCGAGCCCCACCGAGGCTGGCGGTGCCCGCATCCAGGAGGAGCTTGATCTCCTCGACACTCTCCTCGTCCCGGGCGACCTTCTCGGAGGCTCGCAACAGCCTTGGCAGGGCTAGGGCCCTTGGGACATCACCGTGTGCCGCAAGGAAGTCCCCACCATCGAGGCTGAACCGCAGGGCGCCCTGGCGGGTCACGTCGCTGACCCCCAGCAGGTAGTCGACTTCGGTGATGCTTCTCGATGCGGTGTCTCCGGACGCGCGAAGCCGCTTGCGGATGAGGTTTCGGCCCCACCGGTCCGGCGCCGAGTCCGAGAAGGCGCGCGGCAACCCCGCGACGTGGTGCTGCCCGCGTACGAGGGGGAACGCCGGATCCACGGCGTGGGCGCGTGGGTCGCCGAGGTAGTTGGAGGTGTAGACGAAGGTGCTGGTGAGCGTGCGACCCGAATGGACATACAGCGTGCCGGCCTCGACGGGCTGGCCGCCGATGTCGAGATG
Source organism: Luteococcus sanguinis (assembly GCF_039527675.1). Lineage (NCBI taxonomy): Bacteria > Bacillati > Actinomycetota > Actinomycetes > Propionibacteriales > Propionibacteriaceae > Luteococcus > Luteococcus sanguinis. Next base: position 119,598 of record NZ_BAAAKI010000002.1, on the reverse strand, counting down.
GACGGTCACCACCGAAGTCATCGCCGTACCCGGCGAGGCAGCGTCTGATCGGAGCGGGCACGCCCGAGGTCGGTCTCGAAGGGGTCGAAGGCTTTCACCACCTGGTCGCGAATGCCCAGCGCCGCAGCCACATTCAAGACGGTGTCCAGCCCCACCTTCACGTCGCCGTTCTCCAGCCGACTGAGGGTGCTGCGTGAGATCGCTGCCCGGTCGGCCACCACGGCAGCGGGCAGGTTGAGTAGCTTGCGCCAGGCAGCAAGGTGGGCGCCAACCGACTGCCCGGCTTGGATGGTGCCGAAGGGGGTGGGTCGCGTCGCCATGACACCATGCTACCCAACATCGCACATATGCGCTCTAAAACAGCTTTCGTGCGTCTATGTACGACGTAAGCGAGAGCTCCCCTTGCGCAGTCGTTGGCAGGACGGACAGAAGTGGCTGGAACGGTTCATGAACTGCTGTCGGACGATGGCGGTGCCGCACCGTGGGCAGGGCAGGTCCTCGCGGCCGTAGACGTTGAGGTCGCGGCCGAAGTAGCCGGACTGGCCGTTGACGTTGACGTACAGCGCGTCGAAGGAGGTACCGCCCTGGGCCAGCGCCTCGGCCATCACGGTGCGGGCGGCTTCCAGGACGGCCAGCGACTCGGTGCGGGTGAGCGTGGCCGTTGGCTGCTCGGGATGGATCCCGGCGAGCCACAAGGACTCGTCCGCGTAGATGTTGCCGATGCCGCTGACGAGCTGTTGGTCGAGCAGGGCGCGCTTCACGGTCGTCCGCTTGGCCCGGAGGCGATCTGCGGTGGCCGTGAGGTCGAAGTGCTCGTCGAAAGGGTCCAGCGCGATGTGGGCGACCTCGTCGGGCAGTTCGGCACCACCGGGGCTCAGGCTCAGCCCACCGAACATCCGCTGGTCGACGAAGCGCAGCTGACCGCCGTCGTCCAGGTCGAAGGTGATGCGGGTGTTGCGCTGCAGCTCTGCGGACGGCTGGTCCAGTCGGAACTGGCCGCTCATGCCGAGGTGGGCCAGGATCGCGTCACCGTCGGCCAGCGCGAACCACAGGTACTTGCCGCGACGCCGGGGACGATCGAAGTTGCGGCCGGTCAGGGTGAGGGCGAAGTCCTCGGGCCCGGGCAGGTGGCGACGGACGGGCCGTGGGTGCAGCACCTGGACGGACTCGATCCGACGGCCGGTGACGATGGGCTCCAGCCCGGACCGCACGACCTCCACCTCGGGGAGCTCGGGCACGTCAGCCGATGAGCTCGTCGGCCAGGGCGGAGGTCTCGCTGAGCGCCGCGAAGGCGAGCGCTGCTGCTTCCTGCTCGGCCTGCTTCTTGTTGCGTCCGCGTCCCTCGCCGTACTCGACCCCGTCGACCTCGGCACGCGCCACGAAGCGCTTGTCGTGGTCGGGGCCCGACTCGGTGATGCGGTAGGTGGGCATCGCGAAGCCGCGGTTGGCGCACACCTCCTGCAGGGAGGTCTTCCAGTCCAGACCAGCACCGATGGCGTCGGCCTGCTCGACCAGCGGGTCGAAGATGTGGTGCACGAAGACCTCGGCCTTCGTCATGCCGCCGGTGAGGAAGATGGCGCCGATCAGGGCCTCGGTGGTGTCGGCCAGGATCGAGGTCTTGTCATGACCACCGGTGGTGGTCTCCCCTCGTCCCAACTTCACCAGCGGACCGATCCCCAGTTCGCGGGCCACGTCGGCGAGGCTGTGCGCGTTCACGACGGCGGCGCGCAACTTCGCGAGGCGTCCCTCGGGGTATGCGGGGAAGCGCAGGTAGAGGTGCTCGGTGACGACGATGCCCAGCACCGCGTCACCGAGGAACTCGAGTCGCTCGTTGGTCGGGATGCCACCGTTCTCGTAGGCGAACGAACGGTGGGTGAGGGCAAGCTCGAAGAGCTGGACGTCCAAGGGGACGCCCAGCTCTGCGAGAAGCTCCTGGAAACGGCTCAACGACGCACCAGTGTGCTCGGGAATGTCAGGCCTCGAGCACCTGGCGACGGGCGCCGCGGGGGCCGTACTGGCCGCAGGCGCTGCACGCGGTGTGCGGCAGGACGGGCTGACGGCACGCCGGGTTCACGCAGACGACGGTCTGCACGGCGGTCGTCTTCCACTGCGCACGACGGCTGCGGGTGTTGCTGCGGGACATCTTCCGCTTCGGGACTGCCACGATTGTCTCCTTGCCAGGGCCCGGCGTGGTTGACGCCGGGTTGAATCCGATCGGCCAGCTGCGCTGACCTGCTGTTGTTGGTCAGTCGGGCTGACCGGATGTGTCCTGCTCCTGCGACCCGAGGTCGGCGAGCTTCTCCCATCGGGAGTCGACCGCCTCACCGTGGCTGTGGTCTGGATCATCGTTCAGGTTGGCGCCACACTCGACGCACAGACCCAAGCAATCATCCCGACACAGGGGCGTGAAGGGCAGATCGAGCACCACGGCGTCGCGCAGCACGATCTCGAGGTCGATCAACTCGTCCACGACACGACTGGCTTCCTCCTCCGCCTCCCGCTCCGGGTAGAAGTACAGCTCGGTCAGGTCGTAGCTCTCGTCGCACGAGAACTTCTCCAGACAGCGGGCGCACTCCCCCTCGAGGGTGATGTCGGCGGTGCCGGTGACCAGGATCCCCTCCACGACGGACTCCAGACGGAGATCCAGCGTGACGGGAGAACCCTCGGGCACTCCGATCATGTCGATGCCGAGATCCGCCGGCGCCTCGACCTCGCGGTGGAACTCCTTCATCGTGCCAGCACGACGCACGAGGTCATGGGTCTCGAGGACCAACGACTTACGGGCGTCGAGATGACGATGATGGTTGTTCATCGCTCAGCTCCTTCAGCGCAGAGGGACACGACAGCGTCATGACCGAGGGCCTAGCCTACCGTGAGCCCTCGCGCACACCAAACCGGTCAGGCGCGACGCTCGGCCAGCTTCGCCTGCATGGCTCGGCTGACCTCGGGGGTGACGAAGTCCGACACGTCCCCGCCATTGGCGGCCACCTCGCGCATCATCGAGCTGGACACCGTCCCGAACCGGGCGGCCGCGGGCAGGAAGACCGTCTCCAGCCCGGAGATGTGGGTGTTCATGTGCGCCATCTGCAGTTCGTAGTCGAAGTCGGACGCGAACCGCAGCCCCTTGACGATCAGCGTGCAGCCCTGGGCCTTCGCGTACTCGACCAGCAGCCCGTCGATCAGGCCGACCTGCACACCGGACAGGTGCGCGCAGGCGTCACGCGTGAGCTCGACGCGCTCCTCGGGGGCGAACAGGTGGTTCTTCGTGGAGTTGCGACCGATCGCCACCAACACCTCACCGAAGGTGGCGTGCGCCCGCTCGACGATGTCCAGGTGGCCGCGGGTGATGGGGTCGAAGGACCCCGGGCAGATGGCCTTCACTCGTCCTCCTCGACGGGGGTTTCGGTGCGCTGGCACCAGTACAGGGCGGTCTCACCATAGTTGCGTGACCAGTGCTCCGTCCCGGCCGGGAAGGTCGGCTCCGGGTCGCGGGCGGAGCGCTCGATCACCAGCATGCCGTTGTGGACGAGGTGCGGCATCGCCAGCTCCAGCGTCCGCTTCAGGTGGTCGTTGGTCAGGTGGTAGGGCGGGTCGGCCCAGATGACGTCGAACTCCCCACCCGGACGGTCCAGCCACGCGTCCACGCTGGAGGTGACGGTCTCGACCGAGAGCCGCGCCTTGTTGGCATTGGCCTTGGCAATGCGCGCGGTGGGCCCATCGTGCTCGACCAGGACGACCGGGGACGCTCCCCTGCTGGCGGCCTCGAGGCCGACGGCGCCGGAACCGGCGTACAGGTCGACGAAGCCCACGCCGGCCAGGTGCTCCTCGGCGCTCTGGTCGCCGGTGCCGTTCCAGGTCGCGAGCGCGCTGAAGAAGGCTTCGCGGACGCGATCGGTGGTGGGCCGGGTGCGGTCGCCGGTGGGAGTGGTGAGGCGCAGGCCCTTCGCCCGTCCGGCAATGATCCGGCTCATTCGTGGCTCCCGCTCATGTCGGCCCACCCTAGTGCCCCGGCGAGAAGCGTCGTGGTACAGAATTGGGGCATGGCCGACATGGAGAACCCCATCACCCCGATCGAAGAGGACACCTGCTGGGGTTACCTGGCATCCCAGGAGGTCGGCCGGCTGGCCACCGCCCGGGACGGACAGCCCGAGATCTTCCCGATCAACTACTGCGTGGACGGCCAGTCGGTCGTCTTCCGCACCGCCGAGGGCTCGAAGCTCCAGGAGCTCACCGACAATGCGCTGGTTGCCTTCGAGGTGGACGGCTGGGACGACGACAAGGGCTGGTCGGTGGTCATCAAGGGCGAGGCGACCGTCATCACCGACGAGCGCGAGCTGCAGCTGGCCGACCACATGCCGCTCAAGCCCTGGGTTCCGACGGTCAAGAAGCACTACGTCCGCGTCACGCCGGGCGAGCTGACCGGACGCACCTTCGCCTTCGGCGCCGAACCCAAGGCCTGACCAACACCCCGCACCCGAAGTCCACACAGGGCGTCCGCCGTCGGCGGGCGCCCTGTCTGCGTCCACTGGTCAGGACTTCTCGAGCCACTCCCCCGCCGCCAGCAGCTCGGTCTGGGTGATCATGTCGGCCAGGTAGGGGTCGACCAGGTCGGGGTCGGCGGCGATGAGCCTTTCGGCAAGCTCGCGGCAGTGCTGGATCAGCTCTGCATGGTCGATCACCCGCAGCAAGCGCAAGGTGGTGCGCGTGCCGGACTGGCTCGCGCCCAGCACATTGCCCTCCTTGCGCTGAGCCAGGTCCAGTTCGGCGAGCTCGAAACCGTCCCGGGTGCGCTGGATCGCGTCCAGCCGGTCCCGGGCCGGGGTGCCGACCTCCGAGCTGGTCACCAGTAGGCACAGGCCCGGCAGGGAACCTCGTCCGATGCGCCCGCGCAGCTGGTGCAGCTGGCTGATGCCGAAGCGGTCAGCGTCCAGCACCACCATCACGGACGCGTTCGGGACGTCCACCCCGACCTCGATCACGGTGGTGGCCACGAGGACGTCGGTCTCCCCCGCCGCGAACCGCGCCATCGCCGCGTCCTTGTCGTCCGGGTGCATCTTGCCGTGCAGCATCTCCACCCGCAGTCCCGACAGGGGGCCGGAGGTGAGCCAGCCGTGGGTGTCGACGACGGTGGCCGAGGCGGGAGCGCCGTCCTCGCGGAAGTCGTCGGTGTCGGAGCCGGTGATCCGGGGACAGACGACGAAGGCCTGGCGTCCCTGTTCGACCTCCTCGCGGATCCGCTGCCAGGCGCGCTCCAGCCAGGCCGGACGCTGGACGGCGTCCACCACCTGGGTCTGCACCTCGGCCCGTCCCGCCGGGATCTCGGTCAACACGGACGTCTCCAGGTCACCGAACACCGTCATCGCGACCGACCGCGGGATCGGGGTCGCGGTCATCACCAGGACGTGCGGACGAAGTTCCGCCTTCTCGTTCAGGGCGGCACGCTGCTCGACGCCGAAGCGGTGCTGCTCGTCGACCACCACCAGACCCAGGTCGGCGAAGTCGACCTGCGCGCCCAGCACGGCGTGGGTGCCGATCACGATCCCCGCCTCGCCGGAGGCCACTTTGGTGAGCCCATTGCGCCGCGCGGCGGCGGGCATCGACCCCGTGACCAGGACGACCTCCGTGGCGTCCTCGGGCGCGCCCAGGGTGCGCCCTTGGCCCAGGTCGCCGAGCATCCGCCGGATGGAGTCGAGGTGCTGGGTGGCGAGCACCTCCGTGGGCGCCAGCAGGACGGCCTGCCGCCCGGAATCGACCGCCTTGAGCATCGCGCGCAGGGCCACGACCGTCTTGCCGGAGCCGACCTCGCCTTGCAGCAGTCGCTGCATCGGCGCCTCGGACGCGATGTCGGCGAAGACCTGCTCGGAGACCTCCCGTTGGCCCTGCGTCAGCTGGAAGGGCAGCCGGGCGTCCAGCTGATCCAACAGCCCGCCCGGACGCCCGGTCAGCGCGGGCGCGCGGTGGTGGGAGTTGTCGAGGCGGCGGTGCGCCATCGTCAGCTGCATCGACAGGGCCTCGTCGAAGAGCAACCGTTCGGCCCCCAGCTCCGCCTCGTCCCGGTTGTCGGGCGCGTGCACCGCGCGGAAGGCCTCGGGCAGGCTGGGCAGGCCCTCCTGCTGGACGACCCATGCCGGCAGCGACTCGGAGAGGTCACCCAGATGTTCCCGGACGATCTGGACGCAGTCGGCGATCTCCCAGGTCGGCAGCCCCCCGCCCCCGGGGTAGATGCCGATCAGCCCGCCGCGTCGGGCGACGGCGAGCATGTGTTCGCGGGAACGCTGGTCCTTCTCGTCCTTCGCCCGGCCGAGGATGCGCAGGTCCTCGTCCAGCGCGACGAAGTTGGGGTGCGCGAGCTGGGGCTTGTGGTTGAACTCGCCGACCTTCCCGGCGGCCAGCACCAGCCGGCCCTCCGGCAGCAGGTTCGTCCAGTACTTGATCATGTGGCCCTTGCCGAACAGCGTCATCGGCAGGGTGCGGCGCCCGTCGGAGAGGTTGACGGTCAGCCGCCGGCGCGGCTCCTGCCCACCCGGCTCGGGCCTCCCGTGCACGCGGAGCAGCAGTGCGGCGTCCTCCCCCGGCACCAGGTCGGCGATCGTGCTGGTCTCGGTGCCCGACACATAGCGCCGCGGGACGTGCCGCAGCAGGTCACCGGTGGTGGTGATGCGCATCTTTGCGAACTGCTTCGCGGTCTTCCCTCCGAGCACCTGGCTGAGGTCACGGTTCAGCTCCGCAAAGGTCTCGGTGCGCCACTGAGGGCTCCAGGCAGCCACGTCCCGACCCTACAATCCGTCGCCGGACGCTCGATCACCTTCGCCATGGCTGGATCCTCTCGAACTCACAACGATGCGGCGTCAAACAGCCCCCGCCACCCCGCGCACTTCACAGACCCAGACGTGAAGGATGGCCCGCAGCCGATATGCGCGGTCATGAACCTCTGCCTCACGCAAGCACCGGGCGCGGAGATGGAACACGACCGGCCCCTCCAGGGCGTACAGGTTGACCGACCAGGTCTGGCGCAGCTGCTGGCCAGTGACCGGCTCCTGACAGGCGGGGCAAACCCCCGGCACCTCGTAGCGGACCGCGCGAGCCAAGCACTTGCTCGTCTCCTCGTCGATCCGCAGCCACTGGCAGGGCCACGGGCCCCCGCAGTGACCACACACGGGCAGGTGGCCATCAAGCGCCTCGTAAACGTCCACACGAGCCCGTGGACTCCCCGAACCCTGCCGTCGCTGCCCGATCGCACCCCGCCGCGGCGAAGCCGTCACGCTACCCTCAACCCGGAGCAGGCCTGGTGAAGTGGGGTCGGGTCCTATCTCCTCGACCAGCCAGATCTCGTCCTGGAACGCCATCTGGGCACCCGGGGTCAGGTTCTGAAGGGCGCGACTCCGGGTACCCGAGGGGGACGGGCCGAGGGACAGCTTCGAGTGGTCGGCAGTGTGCACTGGCCTTGCCTTTCAAAGTTGGCCCGATTCACCCCCCGCCCCCAGCCGTCCTGGGGCCGGGAGTTTCCGGGGGATGTCGCCTACCCGATAGAAGGTGCCCCAGCGGACGCCGGTTTCTCGTGGTCAGTGATAGTTGAGACGCGCCGCCTTCTGTCCAGCGGGAACCAGGCGATGAGCTGGGGACTTCAGAGGTCGTCGCGGTTCTTTGCCTATCGCCGAGGCGGGTAGCTGACGTGATACTCCCCGATCGGTGGCTGGGTCGTGTAGGTGGACCACACGTCCTCCCGGGTGCGGATCCCGGCCGGCTCCGCCGACGAGTTGCATGGCGTACAGAGCAGGCCCCTCACCAGGCCCGTGGGGAACGGCTCGCCAGCACTGCCGGGGAGGGGGTCAGAATGCTGCCAGCATGCACCCGACGAACTCAGCCAAAGTTCCCACGAACAGGATCACGATCAGCTCACCTGCCGAGACTTTGCACCTACCCACGATGGCGATCACCACAGGGAGAGCCAGCGCCGCCACAGTGAATCCCCAAAGCACTATCAACGCAACCGAGTTCGCTCGTACTTCATAACCACCTATGAGCTTCATGCCGAGGAAAGCGCCTGCTACCACCGACAGGGGAACTGCCAGACCGGACCAGACCGGCCACAGATTCTCCGGCATGGACCTTTCCTTCGGGGGCATGGGGGGCTCGAAAGTGAAGGACACAGCTTTATTATGCAGCATGCTTCGTCGATCCGACGAGCACCCGCCAAGGCTTCAGGCCCACGTCAGAGTGTAGAGAGCACCAAGTTCGCAGCCAGCTGCCGCCACATAGCCTTAGCCACCCGCTTGTTGCCCCAAGCGCACACCCTATTGCGGTCACACTTCGTAACATCTGAGCCCCAAGCCGTGACGCGTAGGTGCAGGATTCCCCAACTCCCCTTGTAGATGTTAAAGGTGATGTGCTTGCCAGCCCCTTCCTTGTGGCCCGGCAGCGAGAGAAACTGCATCCCAGTGGACCAACGACTCGTCACTCTAACCGGGTTTCCGGAAAGGGAGCATCGGCCCCCAACCCACATGTTCCAACACAAGCTTGGTATTGGAAACACTGCAGCGAAAGCGTGGGTCAGAACATAGCCGAGATGTTGCGGGGACGTATGGCGACTCCCCCACCCCAAGCTAAAGTCAAATGAGTATGCGTATCGCCCGGTCCTGTCCCTATTCATCACGGGATCATTTGGATATCCATAGCTCGTGGCATTTCCACCGTAGACCGGGTCCAAACTTGTAAACAGTCCAGTTTGGAGGTTGTACAGCCGGGCCCCCATCAACGTGACCCCAAGGGCATCGAGCGTGGCGCGTTCGTATTGTCCCAGCCAGCCGTATCCGGCTGCAGCCGAGCCGGCAGCGCTTGAGGTGACTGGTTGTCCAGGTTGGCCGTATTCGGTCCAGTCTCGCCATACGTCGATGCCCGCGGCGGGGTTGGTGCCGTCGAGGGTGATGGTGGCGTTGATGTCCCCCCGGAGCCCAGCGAGGGCGAGTTCGGCGGTGGTCCCTCCGCTGGTGATGGTGTAGGTGATGCCGAGCCCGTCGCCGGTCAACGACCCGAACCTGGTGGTGGTCTGGGTGCCATCGCGGACCTCGACGGTCCAGGCCGGGTTGTCCGACGCGTCGGTGTAGTGCCGCACCACGGTGCCGGCGACGGCACCGGGAACGACCACGGGTCCGACGGTGGTGTTCTGGGCGAGGCGCCTGCCGGCCCCGTCGAGGGTGAACGTGACACGCACGTCGCCCTGGCTGATGGATTGGGCGGCGTCGGTGTCGTAGTAGCCCAGCGCCATGTCACCACGCGACGGGTTGGCGGTGTCAGCTGCGGGGATGCTGGTCTGACGCCCGAGCGGGTCGTAGCTGTAGGCGCCTTGGGCGTTGGCGCCGGTGGTGGGCTGGTCGGCCCCGTTGTACGCCCGCGTGAGGGTGGTGGCTCCGGTGTCCACGCAGGCGGTGTTGGTGGCGCTGGTTTGGCTGGTGCGGTTGCCGTTGGCGTCGAACCCGTATCCGCGGCGGGTGCAGGGGACGGTGGCGTCGCCAGCGGGGTTGCCGGTGATGTCATCAACCTGAGTGAGGCGCCCGGCCTTGTCGTAGGTGTAGTACCGGTCCGACCTCACCGCTTGGGCACCGGTGGTGGCGGTGTAGGAGGACCCGCCGTCGGTGGACCATTCTCGGACGGTGCGGCCGGCGGCGTCGGTGGTCGCGGACCAGCCGAACCAGGGCTGGTCATCCACCGTCGCGCCGGTGTCGGGGTCGGTGCCACGTCCGGAGTAGACCAGGTCGACCAGTTCCCCTGCAGGATCCCAGCTGTGCCGGCGGGTGATCCCGCCGGGCAGCTTCTCCACGGTGACCTTGCCCTGGGCGTCGTAGGCGGCTGTCGCGGAGTGGGTGATCCCGCCGCTGGTCTGTTCGACCTTGGTGACCAGGCCACGGGTCTCGACCTGCCCGTTCGCGTCGGTCCCACCATAGGTGTAGCGGGCCTCACCGGTGTTGTCGGTGACCTTGGTGACCTGCCCGAGCTTGTCGTAGCTGGTGGTCGACGTGTCCGCGACCTGTCCGGCGGGGTGTTGGAGTAGGTGAGTTGGCGGCCCCAGCCGTCGTACGTCATGGCCGTGGACCCGGCCGCTGACGTGGTGCCGGTCACCCGACCGGCGGCGTCGTGGCTGGTGGTGACCGCCGGCACCGGTAGGCCCCCGACCGGGTGGGTGGGGTGGCGTCGATCGGAGTGCCCTTCTGGGGTGGGCGCGCCGCCGACGACTAAGCTTGGCCGTTCGACGTGCAGGTAGAGATGGCCAGTCGGCTCGGCACCGAAGTCGTCGTCGCACCAGCTGCCGCGCATGTCCCCACTGTCGAGGCGCCTCGGGAGTTCGTCGACAGCTTGCGCCTGCTGAGCATCACGCTCGTGGGAGAAGGTTATGCCCCTGACGTCAGCGTCGCGGCCTCGGCGAGGGCGGCGGCGAGATACGGTGCTGAAGCGCTGTTTCTGGACGCGGCGACCTCTGCTGGCGTTCCGGACGCGACCACTGTGCCGCCGTTGTCACCGGCTCCCGGCCCGAGATCGATGACGTAGTCGGCTGCGCCGACCACTCGCATGTCGAGTTCCACCATCACGACCGTGTTGCCCGCATCGACGAGAGTCTGAAGGTGGGTAACCAGACGGTCTGCGTCGGCACAGTGCAAGCCGGAGGTCGGCTCATCGAGCACGTACAGAGTGTCGCCGCGCTGCGCTCGTTGCAGTTCGGTGGCCAGCTTCACACGCTGCGCCTCCCCACCGGAGAGCTCTGTGGCCGGCTGTCCCAAGCGCAGATAACCGAGCCCGACATCGACCAGCGAGGTGAGGGAGCGCATCACGTCGTCCTCGCCGGCGAAGAACTCGTGAGCCTCTTCGACGCTCATCGCGAGGATTTCCGCGATGTTGCGCCCTCGCCAGGTGATCTCCAGGGTGCTCGATTGATAGCGCGTGCCATGGCAGTCGGGACACACGGTGTAGACCGAGGGCAGGAAGAGCAGCTCGACCATCACGGAGCCTTCTCCTTCACAGGTCGGGCAACGGCCACCTGCGACATTGAAGGAGAACCGACCGGGCTTGTATCCGCGTGTCCGAGCTTCCAGCGTCTCGGCGAACCGGCGCCGCACATGATCGAAGAGTCCTGTGTAGGTCGCGACGTTGGAGCGGGGCGTGCGGCCGATGGGTTTCTGGTCGATGCTCACCACACGCCGGACGGTCGTGAGATCGCCCTCGACCGACCCTCCGAGTTCATCGGACTCGTCAGTGAGGAGCAGGGCGTCGGCCTCAGCGCTTTCCTCCTCGACGCGAGGGGCGTCTCCTTGTCTGGCGCCGATGAGGGCAGGCAGGACTTGACTGACAAGGCTGGACTTCCCCGACCCTGACACGCCAGTGACAGCCGTGAGCGTTCCGAGCGGTAGCGCCACGGATACGTCCCGCAGGTTGTTGCGGGTGACGTGCTCCAGCTGCAACCAGTCGTGGGCGGCACGGGGCTGGTGCGGTGGAAGGCCGCTGCCCCCGAAGATGTATCCGCGCGTCACCGACTCGTCGACCTCCGCGAGCCCGTCCGTGGGTCCGCTGTAGATCACGCGCCCGCCGCGTTCCCCGGCTCCAGGGCCGATGTCGACCAGCCAGTCCGCGTGCCGCATCACGTCGACGGAATGCTCCACGACGAAGAGGCTGTTGCCGCGCTGCTTCAGCCCGTCGAGAATACCCAGCAGCGCGGTGACGTCGTGCGGATGGAGACCGGCTGACGGTTCGTCGAGGACGTAGACAACACCGAACAGTTCCGACGTGAGCTGCGTGGCGAGTCGAAGTCGTTGTAGCTCCCCTCCGGACAGTGTCGGCGTAGTGCGACCTAGCGAGAGGTAACCGAGTCCGAGATCGATGATGGGGCGCAGGCGGTCCAGCAATTCTGCGCCCAGGCGGGCTGCCGCTGCGCGCTTCTCGACAGACTGATTCGGTGTGCGACGGACATCCGGCGCAGCGGAGTGTGCGGAGCCGCCAGCAGCAACGCGCTGCTCGACGGCTTCACGTCTGGTCGCGACGTCTACCACGGCGCCGGAGGTCTCGCCCTCGCTGTCAGACTCGGCGACGACGGATTCGAGGAGCTCAGCCAATTCACGCAGTGGCAAGGCTGAGAAGTCCGCGATATCGAGTCCTTGGAACGTCACCGTCAGTGCTTCGGGTTTGAGCCGCTTCCCATGGCACACCGGGCAGACCGCCGCGCTCATGAACTGGGCTACGCGGCGCTTCATCGACGCGCTCTTCGTGTTCGCGAAAGTGTCGAGCACGTACCGCCGCGCGCCGACGAAGGTGCCCGAGTAGCTCGGCTCGATTCCTGCTCGGATTGCCCGGCGCGCTTCGGCGAGTGTGAGTCGAGAGTGGACGGGAACGAAGGGGGTCTCGTCGGTATAGAGGATCCAGTCCCGATTTTTCTTCGGCAGATCCTTCCACGGTACGTCGACGTCGTAGCCGAGCGCGACGAGCACGTCCCGCAACTGGTGGCCGTGCCAGGCGGTCGGCCACGATGCGATGGCGCGCTCCCGGATGGTGAGTGAGGGATCGGGCACCATCCGCTCCTCGGTCACCGCGTACACTCTGCCGATGCCGTGGCACTCGGGGCACGCGCCCTGCACGGTGTTCGCGGAGAAGTCCTCGGCGTAGAGCATCGGCTGACCGTCTGGGTATTCACCGGCTCGCGAATAGAGCATCCGAACCACACTCGACAGCGTGGTGATGCTGCCTACAGAGGAGCGCGCGCTGCGCCCTCCGCGCTGCTGCTGCAAGGCGACTGCGGGCGGCATCCCGGTGATGGAGTCGACGTCGGGGACACCCGCCTGGTCGATCAGTCGCCGCGCGTACGGGGCAACTGACTCCAAGTAGCGCCGCTGCGACTCCGCGTACAACGTGCCGAAAGCCAAGGAGGACTTCCCGGATCCGGACACGCCCGTGAACACAACCATCGCGTCACGCGGAACCGTGAGATCGACGTCCTTGAGGTTGTGTTCGCGGGCACCACGCACCCGGACATCGGGATGGACGTGGGTGGACACTGAGGAAAGGTGATCCATTTCGGAACTGTACCTAGCGGGTCTCGTGGCAAGCAGGTTCACCGACCGTGGGAGGCAAGATGATGCGGCTGTTTACCATCGGGTTCACGAAGAAGAAGGCGCGCGAGTTCTTCGGTCTGCTCTCCGACAGCGGCGCGACGGCTCTTGTTGACATACGGCTGCGGAACCGTTCGCAGCTCGCAGGATTCGCGAAGCGAAACGACCTCGAGTTCTTCCTCAGTCCAAGGACTCCCGGATGGCGCTGCTGGCGGCTCCCGTGTGGGTCGGTCTGATGGCCTTGCTGTACCGGATGATTGGCCCGGGAAGGCGCAGCCACTCGAAGTTGGACTTCGACGCCATGGGTGAGGTCGAGGAGGCTGCGCACGGGGCCGCCGCACACGGACGGACCAAGAGTCAGTGGTCTCACCCATGTGACCAAAGACGCCTTACACCACGCCCAGGGCGGCCCAAGGAGCAAGGGCCCACGTCAGCTGGCCGCCACCGACCACCAGATCATCAGACTCCTGATGGAGAATGGTCGGATGAGCAATGCGGCCCTCGCAGCGGCCACCAAGACGGCCGAGTCGACGAGCCACGCACGTGTCCAGGCCCTGCGCGAGGCGGGGGTGATCAGCGGCATCCACGCGGAGGTTGACACCACCGCCATCGGGCGGCCGCTGCAGGCACTGATCTTCGTGCGGATTCATCCCGGTTCCCGCGAGGAACTCCAACCCGAGACCGAACGACTGGCGAAGCTGCCCGCCGTCCTCAATGTCTTCTTCCTGGGCGGCCACTACGACTTCGTGTTGTGGGTGGCCGCTTCCAATCCCACCGAGCTGCGCGCCTTCGTCCTGCACGACCTCAGTGAGCACCGCGCCATCGCCAGCACCGAGACCTCGGTGATCCTGGACCATCAGCGGGGAACCGACTTCAACGCCCAGTTCGAACAGGACTGAATCCCTCGGCAGGCTCGGGAAACGAGCCGACGGCTCAGATCGCGTTGAACATCTCCTCGAAGGACACTCCCGACATGCACCCATACAAGTGACAAACATCACCCGCAGATACCGGTCAGAGAAACAGGCCCAATAAAAAGACATGGACGCTGCTGGAACACGCAGCAAGGCCGCCACTCGTCGGTGACGAGCGGCGGCCCTGCGTGGTGATCAGGTGCCCGGACGGGCTGGGGTCAGCGGGTGACCTTGCCAGCCTTCAGGCAGGAGGTGCACACGTTGACGCGCTTCGGCGTGCCGTTCACGGTCGCACGGACGCGCTGGATGTTCGGGTTCCAACGGCGGTTGGTCTTCTTCTTCGACCACGGCACGTTGTGGCCGAAGCCCGGGCCCTTGGCGCAGACGTCGCACACGGCAGCCATTGTGGTACTCCTCGATAGATGGTTCTGGAAGTCCCAGCAGCGAACCGCCGGGGGGTCGGCCCAAAAGGGCAACCCGAGAATGATAGCCCGACCGGGCGGGGACGGCCAAACCGCCCGTTCCCTGCACCTGGAAGCCCGGCTGTGGAGGATCAGATCTCGACGACCACCGGGATGATCATCGGGCGACGGCGATAGGTGGAGCTCACCCAACGCCCGACAACGCGGCGGACGATCTGCTGCAGCCGATGGGTGTCGTCGACGCCCTCCTCCATCGCCTGGACCAGCTTCTCGGTGACCTCGCGGCGCACCCGGTCGAAGGCCTGGTCGCCCTCGATGAAGCCGCGGGCATGGATGTCGGGCCCGGAGACCACCGTGTTGTCGTGCAGGTTCACCGCAGTGACGACGGAGATGAAGCCCTCCTCGCCCAGGATGCGGCGGTCGGTGAGCTCGCTCTCGGTGATGTCGCCGACCGTCGAGCCGTCGACGAAGATGTAGGACGCGTCGACCTTGCCCACCGCGCGGGCCCGGCCGTGGTGGAGGTCGACCACGACACCGTCCTCGGCGACGATGACGTTCTCGTCGCGCATGCCGGTCGCCTTCGCGAGGTTGGCATTGGCGATCAGGTGACGGATCTCGCCGTGGATCGGCATCGCATTGCGCGGCTTGATGACGTTGTAGCAGTAGAGCAGCTCGCCGGCGCTGGCGTGGCCGGAGACGTGCACCAGGGCATTGCCCTTGTGCACGACCTTGGCCCCCAGCCGCGACAACCCGTTGATGACGCGGTAGACGGCGTTCTCGTTGCCGGGGATCAACGAGCTGGCCAGCAACACCGTGTCACCGGGGCCCACCTCGACCACGGGGTGCTCCTTGTTGGCGATCCGGGCCAAGGCGCTCAGAGGCTCGCCCTGCGACCCGGTGGAGATGATGACGACCTTGTCGGCCGGGTAGTTGTCGATCTCCTTGAGCTCGATCAGCGTGTTGCCCGGCACGCTCAGGTAGCCCAGGTCGCGGGCGGTGGCCATGTTGCGCACCATCGAGCGCCCGACGTAGACGACCTTGCGGTCGTGCTTGACGGCCATGTTCAGCACCTGCTGCACGCGGTGCACGTGGGAGGCGAAGCAGGCGACGATGAGCTTCTGGTCGGCCTGCTCGAAGACGCGCTCCATGGCCGGGACGACGTCCTTCTCCGGGGTCGTGAACCCAGGGACCTCGGCATTGGTGGAGTCGGCCATGAACAGGTCGACACCCTCGGTGCCGAGCCGGGCGAAGCCGCGCAGGTCGGTGATGCGTCCGTCCAGCGGCAACTGGTCCATCTTGAAGTCGCCGGTGTTGAGCACGCTGCCGGCGGCGGTGCGGATCATCACCGCCAGGGCGTCCGGGATGGAGTGGTTGACGGCCAGGAACTCCAGGTCGAAGTGGCCGACGCGGGCACGGTCACCCTCCGCCACCACCTCGAGGTTCGTGTTGCGGATGCGGTGCTCGCGCAGCTTCGCCTCGACGAAGGCCAGGGTCAGCTTCGAGCCCCAGATCGGGATGTCGCTGCGGCGGCGCAGCAGGTAGGGCACGGCGCCGATGTGGTCCTCGTGCCCGTGGGTGAGCACCATCCCGATGATGTCGTCCATCCGGTCGGCCAGGAAGTCCAGGCCGGGCAGGATCAGGTCAACGCCGGGATGGTCGTCCTCGGGGAACAGCACGCCGCAGTCGATGAGCAGGATCTGACCATCGATCTCGTAACAGGACATGTTGCGGCCCACATCGCCCAGGCCTCCCAGAGGGATGACGCGCAGTACGCCGGGCTTCAGGGCAGGTGGGGTTCGTAGTTCGCCAGTCACCGCTCCACCCTACCCATCCGATGACATGTCCTTGGACGCAAGGAGTCCCAGCCGCCCGCTCGGGGGTTCGGACGACTGGGACCTGTTGAACAACGTAGTGCACCTGGATGCACAGCCAAAACCCCGTGAAAGCCCTACCACATAACGAATCCATAACGACCGCCGGGGTTCAGGGTGAAGGGCTGCCCGCAGGGGCCGGGCCGAGGCACTCCCTAGGATGGTGCGCATGTCACAGCCAGCCGCCGTCCCGCCCAGCGTCCGTCTCGCCCTGCCCGCGGAGGCTTGGCAGATGGCCGACCTCCAGCGCCGCGTCTGGGCCACCGACGAGCTCGAACGACGGATGCTGGACGAGGTGAGCGTCGACCAGGTCGCGGAGCTGTGGCACGGGGCCATCACCCGTCCTCCCTTGGCACACTTTCGTGTCCTGGTGGCAACCGAGGGTTACGGAACCGCGGAGCAGGCAGACGAGCGAGGCGGCAGCAGGCAGCGCACCCGGGTGTGCGCCTTCGCCGCGACCGGCCCCTCCGACGACCCGGACGCCGACGCCACCGACTCGCTGGTCACCGAGTTCTGCGTCGACCCCCTGCTGCGCGACCAGGGCCACGAGGACCGGCTGATGAATGCGCTGGTCGACACCATGCGCGCCGATGGCTACCAGCGGGCCACTTGGTGGGTGCGTTCCACCGACGATGCCCTGCGCGGCTGGCTGGCCGAGGCCGGCTGGGCGCCCGACGGCGCGCACCGTGAGATCGGGACAGAGGATGGCGTGCTGCGCGTCAAGCAGGTGCGCATGCACACCGACATCTCCCAGTAGTTCGGGGTCGGGGTCAGCGGAATCGAGAGACCGCCACGTCGTTGCCGACCAGTCCTACCCGCAGGCCGCCCTCGACGACCTCCACGTCCGAGAGCGTGAAGCCCTCCACCCGGGGCAGTTGGAGTTCACTCTGGGCCACCATGACGGCCGCTTCGACCAAGCCCTGGTCCAGCGGTTTGCCGCCGAGCGTCCCGGTGGCGTTGCTGAAGGACAACCCGTCGCCGGCGATCACCGGCTGTCCAACCAGTTCCACCTGCTGGCCGGCCACCGTGGTAGCGACCTTCATGCGCCCGTCCCCCCCGTCGGAAACGGCCAGATCCAGCCGGCGCGAGAGGGTCGCCCAGTCGGCGGTGCCGTGTACGACGACCCGTCCAACCTTCGCCTGGTCCAGGTCGGTGGGGTTGGTGATCGAGTCGGCCTCGACCAGCAGGTCGGTGACGCTCACCTGCTGACCGTCGACATGGCCGCTGATCTGGTCTGCCCGCACCTGCGCTCCGGGCAGCCGGTGCGTCACCAGCATCGCGCAGAAGGGCCAGCCGTGGGCCTGGACGTCAGGCGTGGTGCCCAAACGCGCGGCCAAGGTGGTGGCGACGCGCTTCTCCGCCTCGGAGCGCAGCAACTCATCCCCCACGGCGCCCAGACCGCCGAGGACCAGGAGCGTGACCAACAGGCCCGTCAACAGGCGCCTCATTCGAGATCCAGCAGGCCCTCGATGCCGAGCGTCAAGCCGGGCCGCGAACCGACCGCCTCGATGGCCTGCACGACGCCGGGCATGAAGGAGGCGCGGTCCATCGAGTCATGGCGGATGGTCAGGGTCTCACCGGGAGCGCCGAACAGCACTTCCTGGTGCGCGACCAGGCCGGACAAGCGCACGGCGTGCACGTGGATGCCCTCGACCTGCGCACCGCGCGCGCCGTCGGGGTCGTGCTGGGTGGCATCGGGGATGGCGTCCAGGCCGGCCTCGCGGCGGGCGGCGGCGATCTTGCCGACGGTGGTGGCGGCGGTGCCAGAGGGGGCATCAGCCTTGTTCGGGTGGTGCAGTTCGATGACCTCGACGCTCGGGTAGTACCTGGCCGCGATTCGGCTGAAGTGCATCATCAGCACCGCGCCGATCGAGAAGTTGGACGCGACCAGTACCCCCACCTCGGGGTGCTGGGCGAGCTGGGAGCGCAGCTGGTCAAGGCGCTCGGCGGTGAAACCGGTGGTGCCGACGACGGCGTGGATGCCGTGCTCGATGCACCACTGCAGGTTGTCCATCACGGCGTCAGGGTGGGTGAAGTCGACGACGACCTCCGCGTTCTCGGCGGCGGAACGGTCATCGCCGGCGTCGATCGCGGCGACGAGGTTCATCCCTGCCTCGGCCACGGCGCGGCAGACCTCCGCGCCCATCTTCCCGTTCGCCCCGAACACCGCTACCCGCGTCATCGCCGTACCTCTCGTCGTGCCCTCGTCATGCCCAATGGTGGCGCCCATTCTCCCCCAGCGACCAACTAGGCTTCCAGCCGTGCCAGAGCCGACCACCATCGACGCGCGGGCCGTGTGGCTGAACGCATCGACGATCACCGTCCCCGCCCACCGTGCCACCAGTTCGCGGGAGCCGTCACGTTCGCAGTGGACACTGCACTGGTCGCCCAGCTGCACGATGACCCCGGACAGTCTGGACGTGGACGACCACGTGGCCGTCCCCCTGAAGCGACGGCCCGAACTGGCCCGGGAGGAACTCGCACTGCACCCCGAGCTGACCGGTCACATCGCGCTGCGGTTGCCCGAGCCGATGGTGCGTTCGGTGCCCGAAATGCTCACCGGTCAGTTGTGGGTGGAACGCACTCGCGACGGCCAGCGGGTCGAGTTGACGGGCATCCAGCTCGGACGGGTGCTGGACTCCCTGCACGCCGACAGCGCCCGGAAGACAGAGCTGGGCGCGGTGGTGAACGGCAAGGACGTCGACGTCCGGGTCTGGGCGCCGACCGCGCAACGCGTCGTCCTGCTGCTGTGGCGCACGGACGCGGGCAGCGAGCCGCCGATCGACCAGGCGGTGCGACACCCGACGGTGCGTCGCCACGATGGCGTCTGGGAGGCCCACCTGCAGCGCGAGCACGTCGGTTGGCGCTACCTGTTCGAGGTGGCCGTGTACGCGCCCAGCACCGGACGGCTGGAGACCAATCTGGTCACCGACCCCTATTCCGCCGGCCTGACGCTCAACTCGGCACGCTCGGTGATCGTCGACCTCGCCGATCCCTGCGGCATGCCGGAGGGCTTCGAGGGCTCCACCGGCCCACAGCTCGACCAGTTGGTCGACGCGACGATCTACGAGCTGCACGTGCGCGACTTCTCCGCGAACGACCCTGGGGTACCAGAGCTCCTGCGCGGCAGCTACCTGGCCTTCACCGCCGATGGGCAGGGCGCACGCCACCTCGCCAGCCTGGCGCAGGCCGGGATGAACACCGTCCACCTCCTGCCCTGCTTCGACATCACGTCCATCAACGAGGACCGCACGACCTGGGTCGCCCCACAGGGCCTCGCGGATCTGGATCCGGCCTCCCACGAGCAGCAGAAGCTGGTCGCCCAGACCCGCGACCGCGACGCCTTCAACTGGGGCTACGACCCCTGGCACTGGATGGTTCCCGAGGGCAGCTATGCCTCCAGCAACGAGAATGCCGACGGCATCGCGCGCGTGCGGGAGTTCCGGGCCATGGTCGCCGGACTGCACCGGCTGGGGCTGCGCGTCGTCATGGACCAGGTCTTCACCCACACCGCCCACGCCGGCCAGGACCCCAAGGCCGTCCTTGACCGGATCGTCCCGGGCTACTACCACCGCCTCGACCAGGACGGGCGCCCCTACAACTCGACGGTGTGCAACAACACCGCGCCCGAGCGGGCGATGGGCGAGAAGATGATGGTCGACGCCTGCGTGCGCTGGGCGCGCGACTACCGCGTGGACGGTTTCCGCTTCGACTTGATGGGGCACTCCTCTGCTGCCAACATGTCGGCCGTCCGGGACGCACTCGACGCGCTCACCGTCGCCGATGACGGCGTGGACGGGCGGGAGGTCTACCTCTACGGCGAGGGCTGGAACTTCGGCGAGGTCGCCGACAATGCGCTGTTCTTCCAGGCCACCCAGGGCCAGCTCGCCAGCAGCGGCGTCGCCACCTTCAGCGACCGGCTGCGTGACGCCGTCCGCGGTGGCCGCCCGATGGACGACGACCCCCGTCGGCAGGGTTTCGGCTCCGGGTTGTACTTCGAGCCCAATGGGCGCCGGCAGCGGCGCGAGCAGGCCGAGGAACTGGCCGAGATGACCAACCTGGTGCAGCTGGGGCTGGCCGGGAACCTGCGTGACTACGAGTTCACCGGCACCGGAGGGAAGGTGCTGCGCGGCGATGAGGTGCCCTACTTCACGATGCCCGCGGGCTATGCGGACGAGCCCAGCGACGTCGTCAGCTATGTGGACGCGCACGACAACGAGACGCTGTGGGACTCGTTGACGATGAAGCTGCCCCCGAGCACGTCCATGGCCAGTCGAATACGGATGAACACCTTGAGCCTGGCCTGCGCGACGCTCTCGCAGACGCCCGTGCTGTGGCACGCCGGCGCCGACCTGCTGCGTTCCAAGTCGCTGGACCGCAACTCCTTCGACTCGGGTGACTGGTTCAACCACCTCGACTGGAGCGGCGCCGACAACGGTTTCGGCCGCGGGCTGCCCCCAGCGGCCGACAACCGGATTCGCTGGCGCTGGCTGGAGCCACTGCTGCGCGAACCCTCGCTGAAGCCGACCCAGGACGAGGTCGAGCTCGCCGCGGCGATGGCCCACGACCTGCTGCGGCTGCGGTTCAGCACCCCGCTGTTCCGGCTCGGGCAGGCACGCCTGGTGCACGAGATGGTTCGCTTCCCCGTCAGCGGCACCGAGCACGCGCAGGACGGCGTGATCGTCATGCACGTGGACGACTCCGGCGCCGAACCGGTGGACGCGGAACTGGCCGGCCTGGTGCTGGTGCTCAACGCCCGTCCCGATGCCGTGGCGCAGGCCATTCCCGGCCTGCAGGGGCGCATGCTGGAACTATCCCGGGTGCAGGCAGGGGGTTCCGACGAGGTCGTCAAGACCTCCGCCTGGGACGCCAAGGCGGCAGTGCTGCACGTCCCGGGTCGCACCGCGGCGGTCTTCTGCGAACCGCGCTGAGGCAGGGATCGGCTGGGCTCAGGAGCGGGCGTCGTCCCAGCGGGTGATCATCCGCTCCGCCGCGAGACGTCCGGACGATCCCCCGGCCAGGCTGACGACCGGGGCGCGCGACAACAGCCCGGCGATGGTGTCGTTCACTTCTTCCCGGGTGACCGCGGCGTAGGCAGCCAGCAGCTCGTCGGTGTCCCAGGGGTCGCCCAGAAGTTCACGGCTGCCGATCCGGCCCATCCGGGCCGAGGGATTCTCGAAGTGCAGCAGGGTCTGCCCGACCAGCTGCCCCTGGGCCGCAGCCAGTTCGTCCGCGCTGAAACCCTCCTGGCGCACCTGCTGGCAGATGTCGCCCACCACGTCGATGATCTCGGCGGTGCGCGCGGGCAGTGACTGCCACTCGACGGTGAACAGCCCAGAATCGGTCCAGGAGCTGGTGGACGCGTCGATCGTGTAGGCCAGCGCGCGGCGCTCTCGCACCTCCACGAACAGCCGGGAGCTCATGCCACCGCCCAGGGCCACCGACGCGAGGTCGAGCCGGGGGCGCAACGCATCGCCGTAACGCACGCCTGGCCAAGCCAGGGTGACGGCGGTCTGCGCGGTGTCCCCACGCTGGAAGGCCACCCTTGGTTCGCCGGGCACGGGTGTCTCGACAGCTCGCGCGGCCCGTCCGGTGGGGGCGTCGGCGAAGGCCTCCGCGACGGAGCTGACCAGCGCCTCATGGTCCACCGCTCCGGTGGCGGCGACCACGATCTGCCCGGCGCGGTAGTTCTCCTGCCACCACGCGGTGATGGCGCGGGCGCTCTGGCGGCGGATCGACCCAGCCGAGCCGATCACCAGCGGCGCCAGGGAGCTGCCCTCGAAGAGCGTGGCGATGGCCCGGTCGACGCTCGACTCGCTCGGGTCGTCGGCGTGCATGGCGATCTCGTCCAGGATCACCTCGCGCTCGATGGCCACATCCGCGGGACGCACGAGCGAATGGGTGAGCATGTCACCGAGCAACTCGACGGCACGTGCGGTGTCACCGGCCAGCACGCGGGCGTGGAAACAGGTGTACTCGCGCGTGGTGTAGGCGTTCAGGTCGCCGCCGCGCGCCTCCAGCTCCGCCGAAACCTGCTCGGCGGTGCGGGTAGGGGTGCCCTTGAACAGGACGTGCTCCAGGAAATGGCTGGACCCGTGCCGGTTGGCCGGTTCGTGTCGTGATCCGACACCGACGTAGACGCCCAGATTGGTGCCCACGGCACCGGGGACGTGTTCGGACAGGACGCGAAGACCGCCCGGCAGCTCCGTGCGGAGGACTTCTCCTCCGGGATGCTGCCGGGCGGTCCCGGTGCGGGTGGTCGTCACCGACGGCCACCCGCAATGGTCGATCCGATCACTCGGCGGCCGGAGCCTGCTGCTCGGCGGGAGCAGCGGCGTCCCCCGCCTCCTCCACGACGGGGACGAGCGACAGCTTGCCGCGGTCATCGACCTCGCTGATCTCCACCTGGAGCTTCTGGCCGACGCTCAGCACGTCCTCGACGGCCTCGACGCGCTGGTTGTTGTTCAGCGGCTTCAGCTTGGAGATGTGCAGCAGGCCGTCCTTGCCTGGCAGCAGCGAGACGAAGGCGCCGAAGGCGGTGAGCTTCACGACGGTGCCGAGGTAGCGCTCCCCCTTTTCGGGCATCGTCGGGTTGGCGATCGAGTTGATCATGGAGCGCGCAGCCTCGGCGGCCTCGCCCGTCTCGGCACCGATGTAGATGGTGCCGTCGTCCTCGATCGTGATGTCGGCGCCGGTCTCGTCCTGCATCTGGTTGATCATCTTGCCCTTCGGGCCGATGACCTCTCCGATCTTGTCGACCGGGATCTTCACCGTGATGATGCGCGGAGCGTAGGGGCTCATCTCGTCGGGAGCGTCGATGGCCTCGTTCATGACCTCGAGCAGGGTGTGACGCGCCTCCCGGGCCTGCAGCATGGCCTTGGCCAGCTCGTCGGCGGGGATGC
Source organism: Luteococcus sanguinis (assembly GCF_039527675.1). Lineage (NCBI taxonomy): Bacteria > Bacillati > Actinomycetota > Actinomycetes > Propionibacteriales > Propionibacteriaceae > Luteococcus > Luteococcus sanguinis. The sequence continues at coordinate 96,401 of NZ_BAAAKI010000002.1, read as the reverse complement.
CGTTGAGCTTGGTGTCGAGCTGCAGGGCGGTGACGAACTCGGAGGTGCCGGCGACCTTGAAGTCCATGTCGCCCAGCGCGTCCTCGGCGCCCAGGATGTCGGTCAGCGTGACGTACTGGGTCTCACCGTCGATCTCCTCGCTCATCAGGCCCATGGCGATGCCAGCCACGGGAGCCTTCAGCGGCACACCGGCGTTCAACAGGGCCAGGGTGGACGCGCAGACCGAGCCCATAGAGGTCGAGCCATTGGATCCCAGCGCCTCGGACACCTGGCGGATCGCGTAGGGGAACTCCTCGCGGGTGGGCAGCACGGGCACGAGGGCGCGCTCGGCGAGCGCTCCGTGGCCAATCTCACGACGCTTCGGCGACCCGACGCGACCGGTCTCACCGGTGGAGAAGGGCGGGAAGTTGTAGTGGTGCATGTACCGCTTGGTGTTCTCGGGGTCGAGCGTGTCGATCTTCTGCTCCATGCCCAGCATGTTCAGCGTGGTGACGCCCAGGATCTGGGTCTCGCCACGCTGGAACAGGGCCGAGCCGTGGACGCGCGGGATCACGCCGACCTCGGCCGACAGGGTGCGGATGTCGGTGACACCGCGGCCGTCGATGCGCACCTTCTCGGTCAGGGTGCGGTGACGGACGATCTTCTTGGTCAGCGCCTTCAACGCGGCGCTCACCTCGCCCTCGCGGCCGGCAAACTGCTCGGCCAGCTTCGCCTGCAACTGCTGACGGATCGCGTGGGTGGCGTCGTCGCGCTCCTGCTTGCCGGCGATCTGCATGGCCCGGGCCAGCTCGTCGGAGACGGACTGCACGGCCTGCCAGACGTCGTCCTCGTACTCCTTGAAGACGGGGAAGTCGAAGGTCTCCTTGGAGATCTGCGCAGCCAGCTCGGACTGGGCGTCGCACAGCTGCTTGATGAAGGGCTTGGCAGCCTCCAGGCCCTGGCCCACGACCTCTTCGGTGGGGGCGGTGCGGCCGGAGCGCACGAGCTCCCAGGTCTGCTCGGTGGACTCGGCCTCGACCATCATGATCGCGACGTCACCGTCGGCCAGCACGCGGCCGGCCACGACCATGTCGAAGGTGGCGTCCTCGAGCTGCTTGACGTCGGGGAAGGCCACCCACTGCTTGTCGATCAGGGCGACGCGGACGCCGCCGATCGGGCCGGAGAAGGGCAGGCCGGCGATCTGGGTCGACATCGAGGCCGCGTTGATCGCGACGACGTCGTACAGCTTGCTCGGGTTGAGCGACAGCACGGTGACGACGACCTGGACCTCGTTGCGCAGGCCCTTGACGAAGGACGGACGCAGCGGGCGGTCGATCAGGCGAGCGGTCAGGATCGCGGAGGTGCCGGGGCGGCCCTCGCGACGGAAGAAGGAGCCGGGAATACGTCCCGCGGCGTACATGCGCTCCTCGACGTCGACCGTCAGCGGGAAGAAGTCGATGGCGTCACGGGGGCTCTTGGCGGCCGTGGTGGCGGACAGCAGCATGGTGTCACCGTCGAGGTAGACGGCGGCGGAGCCTGCGGCCTGCTGGGCCAGGAGGCCGGCCTCGAAGCGGACGACGTGCTTGCCGTGGGCTCCGTTGTCGATGGTGGTTTCGGCGAACTTGATCTCGGGTCCCTCCATGGGGACTCCTTTCTGTGTGGGCAGACGCACCCCACACCGCGCCCCCTCCTGGGGCGTGGCGACCCGCGACACCTGTCGCGGTCAACGGCGTCCGCGCCGGTCTTCGATCGAGGCCCGCGGCCGGGATGGATCCCGCCCGAAGGCCACTACCGAGGACCAGACGGCGGCCTCGTCGGAGGGTCTGCTGAATACGGTGCTTCTGAATACGGTGCTTCTAAATACGGTGGTTCGGTGTTGAGTTTTGCGGTGGCGCACTCTCATGGCCACGGATTCGAGCCTAGCCGAGAGTGCACAAAGAGGGAGTGACCCATGCGGGTCACTCCCCCAGTGTTCTGGCTGCGATCAGCGACGCAGGCCCAGGCGGGCGATCAGTGCACGGTAGTGCTCGACGTCGTTCTTGGCGACGTAGTTGAGCAGACGGCGGCGCTGGCCGACCATCAGCATCAGGCCACGACGGCTGTGGTGGTCACCCTTGTGCATCTTGAGGTGCTCGGTCAGGTGCGAGATGCGGGCGGTCAGCACCGCGATCTGCACGTCGGGAGAGCCGGTGTCGCCAGGGGCGGTCGCGTACTCTTCAATGATCTTCTTCTTCTGCGCAGCGTCCATGACGGTGCTCTCCTCTCGGTTTCCCGTTGCGCGGCGCCCCCGTGCTGGTGCAGTGGGGGCTCTTTGGGGGCCGCGGCCGATCAAACGGCAACTGGACGAGACTACCAGCCGGTCACACGAACGGGCGAATCGTCGTCCGTCGAGGTCCGTGACGACATCGCCCGGATCCGGGCGAAATGGGTGCACGTCCGCGGGCGTCGGACACATTTCGACCACATCGGGCCGCTTCTCGCGGTCCCGACGCCCGCCCGGTTTGGGACGATCGTCTCAGCGATCAGTCATTCACCTTGTGTTTGCATGGCCGTGATTGACTGGCGCCACATGCCAGGAAGGAGTACCTAGATGACACCGACCCCCGCACAGGGACTCGTCATTCGCCAGGCGGAGGACGCGGACCTGTCCGCCCTCGGCCAGATCGAGCCCCGCCCCGAGCAGAAGCTGGCACAGAAGCGCTTCGACGAAATGACCGCTGGCACGGGCCTGCTGGCCGTCGCCACCCTCGACGACGAGGTCGTCGGCATGGGCTACCTGGACTTCGTCGACAACGAACTGCACCCCGAGGTCAAGAACCTGTGGGTCGTTCCCGAGGCCCGCCGCCACGGCGCTGGCCAGGAACTGTTCACCTGGCTCGAGGACAAGGCCGCCGAGGCCGGCCACAAGGAGGTTTTCCTCGCGGTCGACCCGAACAACGGACGCGCGCTGGCGCTCTTCCTCAACCGTGGCTACTCCCCCACCGGCAACCACCTCTTCGTGGACGACCCCGACACCCACCAGGTGGTCGACCCCTCCCAGGTGAGCAACCACTACGCGATCTACCAGAAGTCGCTCACGGCCTGACCACCCCCAGGCACGACGCGCGCATGACGAAGACGCCCCGCCCGGATTGATTCCGGTCGGGGCGTTCGTCTTGGCAACGTGGCCAAGCCTTCGTACGCGGGCAGTCAGCGCGACAGCAGGTCGCGGATCTGGTCGACGTCGCGGGTCATCTGCTCGACCAGTGCCTCGATCCCGGTGAAGGCGACCTGCCCACGGATCCGGCTGACGAAGTCGACGGCGATCTCGACGCCGTAGAGCTGCAGGTCGTCCCGGTCGAGCACGTAGGTCTCGACGCGACGTTCCATGCCATTGAAGGTCGGGTTGGTGCCGACGCTGATCGCCGCCGGCATCCGCTCGCCGCCCGGGACGAGGGGCGTGAGCCAGCCCGCGTAGACGCCGTCCGCCGGGACCGCCATCTCGTCCGAGACCGGCAGGTTGGCGGTCGGGAAGCCCAGGTCACGTCCGCGCTGGTCGCCCACGACGACGACGCCGCGGACGCGGAAAGGACGCCCCAAGTGCCGGGCAGCGGTCTCGACGTCACCCTCTTCTAGGGCAGCACGGATGCGGGTCGAGCAGGTGCTCTCCCCGTCCACCTGCACCAGCTGGACGGCCTCGACCTGGAAACGTCCCTGGCCTGAGGCTCGCAGCGTATCGGCCGTTCCGGCGGCGCGGTAGCCGTAACGGAAGTTCTCGCCGACGACGACCCAGGCCGGGTCCAGCGGCGCGATGATGCGGTCCACGAACTCGTCCGGGCTCCAGACCGAGACGTCACGGGTGAACTGGACGACGCGCACCTCGCGGGCACCGGCGCGCTTGAGCAGCTCGATCCGGTCGGTGAGGTCGCCGAGCAGCTTGGGCTGACGACCGGGGCGCAGGACGGCCATCGGGTGCGGCCAGAAGGTGACCACCATGATGGGGAGTTCGGGGTCCAGGGACTGCGCGTGCTGCAACAGCTCGGCGTGGCCGGTGTGCACCCCGTCGAAATTGCCGATCACCACGATGGACTTGGCCACGGTCTTCCTCTCCTCCTGCTGCGCGGATGAGTCTAGGGCGGCGTCGCCATCGGTGGACAGCAGAGCGTCACCGGACGCGCCCTGTCGGTGGCCGCCGGTCTCTCGGGCCCAGACCCAGGCACTGGGCCTGCTGATGTTCACCGGCGGGTCCCAGTTCGCCTTGGTCGGCACCGTCGGCGGCGGCGGTGCACCAGCCCTGAACTGCGCTGCCTGGCGCCTGGCACCCGCGGCCCGCAGGCAACCTTTCACAGGACGTCGGCCATGTCGGCGGCGAAGTCGGCCACCGCTCGGGTGGTCAGTTCGTCGTCGAACAGCTCCGCGATGACCGCCGGCGGCAACGTGAACACCCGCACCCCGGCTCCCACCAACTGCATCACCTGGTCGGCACTCTTGACCGAGGCCGCCATTACCAGCGGGCCCAATCCGTCCTGCGGGACGGCGGAAGTCATCGCGCGGATCTGCTCCAGCGCGTCACGTCCGGCCAGCTGCATGCGGTTGAAGTAGGGCGCCAGGTACCGCACCCCCATGGCGGAGGCGATGGTTACCTGGGTGGCGCTGTACACCGCAGTCATCAGCACCGGGACACCCTGCGCGTGCAGGCGCTGGATCACGGTGGCGCCGACCGGCGTCACCGGCACCTTCATGGTGGCGTGCTCGCAGATCTCTCGGAGCCGCATGGCGGCCGCGTACTGCTCCTCGACCGTCTCGCCCCACAGCTGGAAGCAGACCTCCCGTCCCTCAGCACCGGCCCACTGGGCCACCTCCGCGATGTCGGACAGCCGCAACCCGGCGCGCTTGAGCAGGGTCGGGTTGGTGGTCAGGCCGTGCGCGATCCCGGTGGCAAGCCACGGTTCGGCCTCCGCCCGCACCGCGGAGTCGACGAAGATGCGGATCGGCACCGGCTGGCCCGGCGCGACGGTGGTGTTGCTCATGTTTCCTCCTCCACCCGCCAGCGGACGGGCTTGTGCGTCGCCCTCGACCCAAGGGGTCTGGGCAGGTCAGTTCAGCATGGTCTGGCCGCCCGTCACCGGGATGGCCTGACCGGTCTCGTAGTCCTGTTCGATGCAGTAGCAGATGGCTCGAACCACGTCCGCCGGTCGGCAGCCACGCCCCATCGGCACCTGCTGCTCGTAGTGGCGTCGCACGTCGTCCACCGACCTCGCGCCGGGGACCTTGCCTGCCGCCAGGTACTGGACGAGCAGTCCGCGCTGCGGATCCGTCCACAGTGGACCGTCCAGGTAGTTGCCGGGGCACACGGCGTTGACCTTGATGCCATCGTCGACCAGTTCGAGGGCGAACGACTGGGTGAGGCCGATACCGCCGAACTTGCTCCCGGCGTAGGCGAAGTTCCGCTTCGATCCGGCCAGGCCCGACTTCGAGTTCACCTCGACGATGTCCGACCACAGCGCCGGTTGGGCCCGGTGCTGGGCGGCCATCACCGGGGCCACCGTGCGGGCGGCCACGAAGTAGCCGCGGTAGTTGACGCGGGTGACCAGGTCGAAGTCTGCGCAGGACAGTTCCGACACGGATCCAGCCCGCACCACCCCGGCATTGCTCACCAGCAGGTCAAGGCCGCCCCATGCGTCGACGAGCTGGGCCACGGCCTCTTTGAACGAGTCGGGGTCGGCAACGTCCACGGTGAGCGGCAGGACGCGATCCTCGCCATGGGCGGCGGCCAGTTCTCGCGTGGCCTGCTCGACACCGGTCTGGTTCACGTCGGCGAGGGCGACCCGGCAGCCCAGGGCGGCCAGCTGGGTGGCGATCTGCAGGCCGAAGCCCTGGGCGGCTCCGGTGACCAACGCCAGGCGGCCCTGGAGACGGGTGTGGCCCGGTTCGGCCTCGACCAGGAAGCCGCCCAGATCACCGAGCCGGATGCCGGCCGGGAGTTGGGCGGGAAGCTGGTCGCGCAGCGCCGCGATGAGCCCGTCGGAGACGACCAGCCCCTCACCTGCCTCGCGGGGCAGCTCGACGGTGGGCGTCCAGCAGCCATCGGCGGGCACGGCGTCCACCGCCACGGTACGCAGCGTCACCCTGGCCTCGCCCGACAACAGGCCACGCACCACCGGCGCCAGCTCCCGCAGCACAGGCCGATGGCCCGACCCCCGCATGGGGGCCGGGACCATCGGCAGGTTCACTGCGTCCTCGGTCATGACTCGATCGTCAACACGCTGCCCACCTGGAGCTGGGGCGGGTTGCCGGCACAGTCGATGTGGATGGCTCCGGCCAGACCGGCCGTGTCACCGCCGGTGACGTTGACCGTCACATGGCCGAGCCCCTCCAGATTCTTGTGGGCAGCCTCGCCCACGGCCGTGATGGGGTAGGAAACCCCATCCACCAGCAGGTTCTGCCCCACGGCCAGGGGCTGCTCGACCGGATTCATCTCGATGATGAAGCAGAAGTCCTTGAGCGAATCAGGGACTCCCTGGCCAAAGGTGACGAACAGCCCGTCGGCGATGAAGGTACCGGCCTGTTCGCCGGCATCGGTGACGGTGGTACGGAAGATCTCTGTCATGTCGAGCCCCTGTCAGGAGTACAGGCCGGCGCTGGCCAGCCAGGCGATGGCGACGCGCGGGACGCCGTTGAGGAAGCGGGAGTACAGCACCGCAGGAACACCCACCTCTACCGTCTCCGGATCCGCCTCGGCCAGTCCGAGGCCCACCGGGATGAAGTCGCAGGCGTTCTGGGTGTTGATCGCGAACAAGGCCGGCAGCGCGAGGTGCGGTGCGACATTGCCCTTGCCGATCTCGACGCCGATCAGGGTGCCGATGATCTGCCCGATGACCGCACCGGGGCCGAGCAGCGGCGACAGGAAGGGCAGCGAGCAGATGAAGCCCAGCACCATGAGACCCCAGCCGGAGCCAGCCAGTGGGGTCAGGAAGTGGGTGAACCACTCGCCGAAGCCGGAGGCGTTGATGATGCCGATGAGCATGGAGATGAAGGCCATGAACGGCAGGATCGTGTTGATCATGGTCTGGATGGCGTCGCGTCCGGCCTGGTAGAAGATGGCCACCACACGACCGGCGCCCAGTCCGATCTTCATCAAGATGCCCTGCTTCTTCTGCTCCGCGAGGGTCTCGGAGACCTTCTTGCCAGCGGTGAAGGTGGGCTTGGACGTGGTGCTCGTCGCGCCGGCCAGCGAATCGTCAGCAGCGGCCGGAGCAACCGGGGCCGCGCTGGCGTCAGCGGGATGGACCTGCTCACTGGTGACCGCGGAGACGTAGATGTCCTCGCGGATGAACTGGGCCAGGGGCCCGGTCTTGCCAGTCGGCATCACGTTCACCGTCGGGATGTTCTTCTTCGGGTAGATGCCGCACCGCAGGGTTCCCCCACAGTCGATGACGGCCACGGCGATCTGCTCGTCCGGCACGGAGGTCTGGAAGCCGTTGACGGCCTCGCCGCCGGTCAGCTCGACCAGCCGGTCGACGACCGCGGGCTTCTGCCCGCCACCGACGATGTAGACGATCTTGTTGCGCTCCTCGGTGAGGTCGACCCGGATCGGGCCACCCCAACCGCCGGCGCCCTTGTCGATGACGACGCTGCGGTACTCGCTCATGCCTGCACCTTCACTTCGCTGGAGAGGGTGACGCCCTGCTGCTTGGCGACCCAGGGGGTGATGAAGTCGGTGACCCAGCCACCGAGGAAGTTGAGCACGACGCCCAGCACCAGGTATCGCAGGGCCAGCTCGGCGCTGTTCAGCCCGAGCTGCTCGATGCCCTTGGCGATGCCCAGCCAGATGAACAGCTCACCGGCGTTGATGTGCGGGAAGATGCCGCTCGAGGTGTGGCAGAACTGGGCGCCACTGGCGTAGTAGCTGGGCTTGTACTTCTCGGGCAGGAAGCGGCCCAGGGTGAAGCCCATCGGGTTGGCCAGCATGAAGAAGCCCAGGAAGGGCAGCACCAGGTAGCGGCTCACCGGGTTGCCGGAGGCACGCCGCGCGAGCCTGTTGATCTTGTCCTCACCGATCATCTGGATCAGGGAGTTCATCGCGATGAGCAGCATCAGCACCAACGGGACGATGCCGGTCATCCATCCGATGAAGGTCTCGCCGCCGGCTCGGAACAAGCCGATGAACCACGTGGCTGAGTCTGTGAAATAGTGCACGGTCTTTCCTTTCTCGTGAGATGCGGGCCGGGTCAGGCGGTGACGGGGCCCGTGCGGGGGGAACGGTTGAGAAGGCGGGTGATCGGGCCCGGCGGTTCCTCGGGAACCAGACCTTCGGAGACCACCATGAAGTTGTGCCGCGCGTTGGCGATCGCCTGGCGCACGCTCTTGGGGTGGCGACGGTCGGCCAGGGCGTCCACGTCACGGATCGACACCCCAGCGCACCCCTCGAGAGGACGGAACCGGGAGAACACGGTGACGCCGTTGAGCCGGGAGCCCTCCACCACCACGTCGTCGTCGTCGATGAGGAACATCACGATCGCGCCGCTGAACAGCAGGTTCTTCTGCTTGCCGATCGCCACCCGCCCGCGGCGCCGCATCGCGCCGTACTGCTTGGTGTAGTGGGTGGCCTGGCGGATCGACAGCACCATCTGGAGGATGTAGAAGATCGCGAAGGCGATCATGAGTGTCCAGAACATGTCACTTTCCTTGGTTGTGGTCACGGAAGTCCTCGAGCAGGCCGAGCAGCTCGGGATAGCTGGTGATGGCACAGAGCCGGTCCATCAGTCGGGAGTCGGTGCCCAGCCGGATGAGCTCCTCGTAGGTACGGACGAGGATCCGGTCGTCGTAGTTGTCCTTCTCGGGCACCGCCATCAGGAACACGACCCGACGGGGTCCCGACTCGTTCTCGGGGACGATGCCCAGCGCACAGCTGACGCTGGTGACCTTCGGGTCACTGGCGTGCGGGAAGAACAGCCGGTCCCCGATCACCACCGGTTCGGTGTGGTCGAGCCGTTCGGTGAGGACCGACGGGAAGGCCGGGGGCACCTGACCGAGCGAGACCAGGTGCTGCGCCAAGGCCCTGGCCGCATCGCGATGTCCGCAACCCGGCGGCAACGAAACGATGCGGTCCGAGTCCAGCAGGAGCACCAGCATCGACCCCTCGGCGTGCTCGCCGACCAGCGGGCCGAAGTGGGGGAAGTGCATCAGCGACAACCGCCGGATCAGCTCCCCGCGGTCGAAGAGCTCCGCGAGTTCGATGGTGGGCACGTCCGTGTCGAGGGTGCTGCCGGGTGAGCGCACCAGCAGGTCCACCCCCTTGTCGGCCACGTCGGCGGCCGTGGTGACCATCACATACTCGGTGGGCACCGAGAGCGCCTGAGCCAGTTGACCCCGCAGCAGCGACGCGGCAGCCGGACCCCTGCGGGAGTGGATGCCGATGCGGAAGGGTCGCCGCCTGCGCTGTGCCTCGTCGTCGAGGAAGACCTGGAAGTAGGTGGCCGCCAGGGCAAACTCCGACTCGTCCATCTGGAGCCCCGTCTCGGCCTGGACGACGTCCGCGGCGATCGCCGCCATCTGGGCTGCCAGCGGGAAGCGGCCCCGCATCTCCGTGAGGTCCAGCGGGGAGTCGACCTGGAGTCCGAAGCGGAGTCGGTTGAGCATGAACCCGAGGTGGTGGGTGAACTCCCCCAGCAGTTCACCCGGCTGGACGTCGATCTCCAGGCGTTCCCGGATCCGCTGCAGGATAAGGATGACCAACTCCCGGGCCTGCTGCTGGTCATCGTGGTCGTCACTCGACTCGCCCAAGGTGGTGCGCCGGCCCGCTGCCGGAATGGCGAGGAAGAGCACCTCCTGGGGCGAGAACGGACGTCCCGTCGCCTCCGCGACGCCATCGGCCAAGGCCTGCGCGAAGCCCGCCGCCTCGGTGCCCTCGAGCCGGCGGTGGGTGGGGGGCAGCTCGGTCAATTCGCGGCCGACCGTCTGGCGGTCGAGGCTCACGATCAGCCAGCGGCTCAGCTCCATGGCGAGAGCCGGATCGAACCCGAAGCGGCCGCAGGTGTCGTCGAGGACGTCAACCAGCGCCGGCGCAAGGGGATGGCTCCCATAGGTGGCGCGGAATCCGTGCCGCAGGACGGCCAGCCGGATGGCCAGCTCGCTACCGACCAGTTGCAGGCCCACATGTGGTCTGCCCTCGACGATCACGCCGAGAGGCGCCACCAGGCGCCGCAGCGTGACCAGATCGGCTGTCACCGTGGTGCGTCCCACATTCATGCCGCGGGCCAGGGTCTCGATGCGCACCGGGACGGGGCTGACAACCAGTTGCCCCAGGATGTGCCCAACCCGGTGGTGCGGGTCGTTGAACGATTCCCGCTGGCCGGTGAGCTGCGCTCGAACCTCCGCGAACCCGACGGCATCGGCGACCCGCAAGCGGTAGCGGCCGTTGATCAGGCGCACCTGCGCGCAGCCGCCCAGCGCGCTGTTCAAGGCAGCGACCTCGGTGGCAACCGTCCGCTGCCCCACCCCGAGCAACCTGGCCACGGACTCGGGCGCAATGGACAACGAGCTCTCCAGCTGGTGCAGGATCAGTGCCGAGCGCTGCATCGCGTCCTCCCTCCTCGTCGTTTTGGCCACGCTAGGCCGCACGGGCGGGTTCGCGCAGCGCTGAATCACCCGGGCCTCTGCGAGGCCGGACGCAAAGCTCCGGACGAGTACCCCCAGTGGGATCGTCCGCCGAACTCCCCATGGTGGGACGATGGTCACCACCCGTCCCCAGGAGTCCCGATGCGCACTGCCAACGTCACGGTGACAGTGGCCGGTGGCGTGCACGCCCGGGTGGCGCTCGAACTGGCACGCTGCGCCGCCCGCTACCGCAGTTCCGCCTACCTGCTGGGCCAGCGCACCGTGAGCCTGTCGAGCGTGATGGACGTGCTGTCCCTGGCGGTGGGTGAGGCAGAGGTGGTCACGCTGCTGACCGATGGTCTGGACGAAGAGGCGGCGCTCGCCGAGCTGCGCGGCATCCTGCAGGACGAGCCGGACCAACACTGAGCTCCGTCTGCTCCATCAGACTGCTCCAGCAGACTGCTCCAGCAGACTGCTCCAGCAGACGATGCCGGGCCCCCGCCATCGCTGACCAGACCATGCGGAATTGTCCGAAGATCAGCAGCGGTGGCTGCAAATCGGTGACCCCATCACCCGCCCCGCCGATCCCGTCGGGTGCCTAGGGTGAGCGTGAAGCAGTCAACGAGGAGGTAGTGGTGGATCCCATCGTCGAGCGCGCCGTGGCCCAGGCCGACCAGACAGATCTCGTGTGCGTGGAACGCGGCGCGGTGACGCGGTGCCCGGAGCTGTTCGCGCAGTGCTTCGGTGACCAGCCGGTGCTGCTGGTCGCCGATGAGCGCACCTGGCAGGTGGCTGGGCAGGCGGTGCACGACGGGCTGCGGTCACAGGGTTCCCGGCTGGCGGAACCGCTGGTGTTCCCCGGCAGCCCCACCCTGTACGCCTCACTGGACAACGCCCGCACGATCGCGACGGCCATCCGCGAGGCCGACCAGGCCAGCGGGGCCGTGGTGGTCCCGGTCGCCGTGGGTGCCGGCACCCTGAACGACCTGGTCAAGCTGGCGGCACAGGAGACCGACCGCCGCTACGCGGTCGTGGGTACCGCCGCGAGCATGGACGGCTACACCGGCGCCGGTGCGCCGATCAGCGACCATGGGGTCAAGGTCACCCTCAACTGCGTGGCGCCCCAGGTGGTCATCTTCGACCTGGACGTCGCTGCCGCCGCACCGAAGAGCATGATGGCCAGCGGGTACGGGGACCTCTCCGCCAAGATCCCCGGTGGGGCAGACTGGCTGCTGGCTGACGCAGTGGGCGTTGAACCCCTCCACCAGGAGGCCTGGCAGCTGGTGCAGTCCGGGGTGCGTTCGGCCCTCAGCCGACCCGAGGCGCTGGCGGCCGGCGAGCCGGAGGCCTACCAGGGGTTGGTCGACGGTCTGGTGCTGTCGGGGCTGGCCATGCAGGTCTACGGCGGGACGCGTCCGGCCTCCGGCGCCGAGCACTATTTCAGCCACATCTGGGAGCTCTCCCATCTGGGCGCCGAGCATGATCCGCCACTGTCCCATGGCGCAAAGGTCGCGATCGGGACGCTGGCGATGCTGGCCTTCTACGAGCGCTTCCTGGCGCGCGATGTCGCAGCCCTGGACGTGGACGCTGCGATCGCCCGTTGGCCGCAGTGGGAGCAGGTGGAGGCCGACATCCGACGAACCTTCGAGGGGCCCCTGGCCGAGCACGCCGTGAAGGAGACCAAGGTCAAGTACCTCGACCCCCAGCAGTTGCGATCCCGCCTCGCGCGGTTGGTGGAGGGCTGGCCGCTCACCCGGCGGCTCCTGGTGGAGCAACTGGTTCCTGCCCGCGAGTTCCAGCACATGCTGCGCCTGGCCGGGGCTCCCAGCCGACCCGAGGACATCGGGCTGACCAGCCAGGACGTCCGAGCCACCTTCCCGAAGGCGATGTACTACCGCTCCCGCTACACCGTGCTGGACGTGGCCCGCGAGGCTGGCTGGTTCGAGGAACTGGTCGAGGAGACCTTCGCTCCCGGCGTCCTGTGGGACTGACCGAGCAGCTGTGCGGCGGGCCCATTGGCGAAGAACAATGGGACACCCTCAGACCGGGGTCACCCAGATCGTCTAGCCTTTCCGGGTCATGCAACCCACTCCAGCCGTCCGCATGGGCCTGTCCGTGGCCGTCGCCACCGGCCTGTACGGCATCTCCTTCGGTGCCCTGTCCGTGGCCGCGGGCCTCTCGGTGGCCCAGACCCAGGCGCTCAGCCTGCTGATGTTCACCGGGGGGTCCCAGTTCGCCTTCGTCGGGGCCATCGGCGGCGGCGGTGCACCAGCCCTGGTCAGCGCGTCCCTGCTGGGTGTGCGCAACATGGTCTACGGCGCGCAGATGAACACCATGTTCGCGCCACGAGGGCCGCGGAAACTGCTGCAGGCGCATGTGACCATTGACGAGTCGGTCGCCTGCGCGGTGGGCCAGGACGACGCGGACGAACAGGCGCGAGGCTTCTGGACCGGCGGGGTGGGCGTATTCCTGCTGTGGAACCTCTTCACGCTGGCCGGCGCGGTGCTGGGCAATGCCCTGGGCGACCCGAAGGCCTGGGGTCTGGACGGTGCGGCGACTGCTGCCTTCCTCGGCCTGCTGTGGCCCAGGCTGCACAACCGCGACACGGTGACGATCGGGGTGGCTGCCGCGTTTGTCACGCTGCTGCTGGTGCCGGTGCTGCCCCAGGGCCTGCCGCTGCTCGTGGCAGCTGCGGCCGCCGCTGGTGTCGCCGCCCTGCTGGGACGGGAGCCCCGTCGATGAGCCTGTGGCCATGGGTGCTCGCGGCATGCTTGATCGCCTACCTGACCAAGCTGGTCGGCTACCTGGTGCCGACGCGCTGGCTGGAGAGTCCACGGGTGCTGCAGGCCACCAGCGCCATGACGATCGGGCTGCTCGCCTCGCTGGTGATGCTCAATGCGGTCACCACTGGCAGCCACCTCGTCCTCGACGCCCGTCTGGTGGCCTTGGTAGTCGCCGGGTTGGCGCTGTGGCGGGGCGTCCCCTACCTCGGCGTGGTCGTGCTCGGCGCCGCAGCAGCCGCCGTGGCGCGACTACTGGGTATGCCCTGAACTACTGGGCCTGCAGGAGCGCCAGGTCGCGGCGGATGTAGCGCAGGTGCGCCCACTCCTCCTCGAGGATCACCCGGATGCAGTCACCCACCGTGGGGTGCCAGTCGTCCACGGTCGACCACGGATTGGTGCGCTTCTCGGCAAGTAGTTCGGGGGTGACCGTGGCGAGGAAGTCGGTGAGCATCTGCTGCCGCTCGGCGCGGACAGCCAGCACCTCCTCCCAGCCGGGCTCGTCGGTGCGGAAGATCGAGGTGTCGAAGCCCATCTCGGCGGCGCCGGGGAAGATCTGGCCGATCTCGTGGAAGGGCCGTTCGACCCCCAGGATGCCGCAGCGCAGCCACGCGTCGGTGGCCAGCACGAGGTGACGCAGGGTCTGGGTGAGCGACCACTCGTCCGGGACGTGCGCATCGCGCAGCGCGGCGGGGGTCTCGTCGACGGTCTTCGCCCACGCGGCCTGTACTGCCGCCCAGCCCTCGCCCAGGCCCTCGGGGGTCTGCGCCTTCTGCAGCTCCCGCCCGGGGAACAACCGGTTGAGCTCAGCGTCCACGAAGGGGACGACATCCACCCCGTTGACGATGAGCGTGCCGAAGAACAGGTCGTGGCTGTCGATGTCGAGTCCGTCGAGGTCGACGCCGCGCATCACCAGACCGCTGACATCGCAGGAGCGGATGGTGGCGCCCTTGAAGCTCACGCGCTCGAAGCTCGCGCCCTCGAACTCCTTGGTGCGGGAATAGGTCGTCATGCGGCCATCCTCACACGGAGCCGCCGGCCAGCGACAGCCTCAGACCAGGACGGCCACCGGGCGCGCGAGGCCGGGGTCGTCCACATCGGGACGGTAGAGGCCGAGCAGCTCGTCCGCCGGGTCGACCAGGCCCGTCGGGTTGGCAGGCACCTCGAGGCGCAGCGATCGACCGAACCGAACATTGGCGGCCTGCTCCGCGTCCAGCTGGACGACCGGGAAGGATCGCCGGGCGGCATCGGCCATGCCGAGCAATACGGGCCGCTCGTCGCTGTCGAGGTTGACCACCGGAAGCTGGTCGAGGTCGTATCCGCCGATCCGGGTGCGGCGCAGCATCGTCAGGTGGCCGCCGACTCCGAGCGCCTCGCCGAGGTCGCGGGCCAGCGCCCGGATGTAGGTGCCCGAGGAGCACTCCACATCGACGTCCACATCGCAGTACGGCCCGTCGACGCGCAGCCCGCCCAGGTCGAAGCGACTGACCGTGACCTCGCGGGCCGCCAACTCCACCTGCTCGCCATCGCGCACCAGCTTGTAGGCCCGCTGGCCGTTGACCTTGATCGCGCTGACCGAGCTGGGACGCTGCATGATCACCCCGCGCAGCGGCGCGATGGCGGCCTCGACCTGCTCGCGGACAAGCCCAGAGGCGTCCGCTCCCCCGCTGCACTCGCCCTCCGCATCGTCCGTGGTGGTTGACATCCCGAGCCGGATGGTCGCCAGGTAGCGCTTGTCGTGCAGGGCCAGATGCCCCAGTAGACGCGTGGCCCGGTTGACGCCGATGATCAGCACACCGGTCGCCATCGGGTCGAGCGTTCCAGCGTGGCCCACCTTGCGGGTGCCCATCAGCCGGCGGACCCGCCCCACCACCTGGTGGCTCGTCCACCCAGCAGGCTTGTCACAGATCAGCAGGCCGGATTCAGTCATGCCAACCAGTCTCCCAGACCGAGACATGTCACAGTCCGGCACCTTTTCAAGCTTTCGTGAGAAATTTCACGAGGAACGCTTGTGTTCCGATTCACAAGTGTGCGAACCTCTTGATGTCGAGAGAGCGTGGTCGATGCAGCCCACGCCCGGACAATCACCTTTCAGGAGCGATCATGACCCACCGCCACATCGAGGAAGAGGTGGAAAACCACCTCCCCAAGGACCACTGGCCCCTGCCTGAACTGAGCCAGGTCGGCCCCGAACACCCCGGCGACGGCATCGACTTCGTCGCCGCCCAGAAGTCCCCCGACTACCAGGAGCTGCGCACCAAGTTCACCAGCTTCGCGTTCCCGATGGTTGCCACCTTCATCAGCCTCTACTTCGTCTTCGTGCTGATGGCGGTCTATGCCCCCCACTTCATGGGCAAGCGCCTGATCGGCTTCGTCAACGTCGGCATCGTCTTCGGCCTGCTCAACTTCCTGACGACCTACCTGGTGACCTTCCTGTACGTCCGTCACGCGAACAACAACCTTGACCCCCGTTCCGTCGCCGTGCGCGACCGCCTTGAGAAGGAGGCCGTGCGATGACGCTGCTCGAGACGGTCGGCAACCCCGCACTGAACATTGGCATCTTCGCCCTGTTCGTCATCGCGACCATGGGCGTCGTGATCAAGGTCACCCGCGACTCGGCCAAGAAGTCCACCGACTTCTACACCGGCGGCGCGGCCTTCTCCGGCCGCCAGAACGGCCTGGCCATCACCGGCGACTACCTGTCGGCCGCTGCCTTCCTTGGCGTGACCGGCGCGATCGCCCTCAACGGCTTCGACGGCTTCCTGTACTCGGTCGGATTCTTCGTGGCCTGGATCATCGCCCTGCTGCTGGTGGCCGAGCCCCTGCGCAACACCGGCAAGTACACGATGGCCGACGTGATGAGCTTCCGGATGAACCAGAAGCCCGTCCGGACCGCCGCCGCCCTGTCGACCCTGACCATCTCCTTCGTCTACCTGCTCGCGCAGATGGCCGGCGCCGGTGGCCTGGTCGCCCTGCTGCTCGGCATCTCCAGCAAGAACGGCCAGTCGCTGGTCATCGCGCTCGTCGGCATCATCATGATCGTCTACGTGCTCATCGGCGGCATGAAGGGCACCACCTGGGTGCAGATGATCAAGGCCGTGCTGCTCGTCTCCGGTGCCGCGATCATGTTCTTGTGGGTCATGGCCCAAAAGGGCTTCAACCTCTCCCGCTTGTTCGGTGACGCCGTCGCTGCCCACCCCAAGGGCGACCTGATCATGGAGCCGATGCTGCAGTACGGCGCCAACAACTGGACCAAGCTGTCATTCGTCTCGCTGGCCATCGCGCTGGTCGCCGGTCCCTCGGGCCTGCCGCACGTGCTGATGCGCTTCTACACCGTCCCCACCGCCAAGGACGCCCGCAAGTCGGCCGTGTGGACGATCGGCCTGGTCGGCATCTTCTTCATCTTCACCCTGGTGCTCGGCTACGGTGCCGCGGCGCTCGTCGGTGCGGACGCGATCAAGAAGGCCCCCGGCGGAGCCAACTCGGCTGCTCCCCTGCTGGCGCACCACCTCGGTGGTTCGGTCTTCATGGCCATCATCTCGGGCGTGGCCTTCGCCACGATCCTCGCGGTGGTTGCCGGCCTGACCATCACCGCCTCGGCCTCCTTTGCCCATGACATCTACAACAACGTCATGAAGAACGGCGAGGTCAACCCCGAGGACGAGGTCAAGGTGGCCCGCTACACCTCGATCACGATCGGCATCCTGGCCGTCATCGGTGGCATCTTCGCCAACGGCCAGAACATCGCCTTCCTGATCTCGCTGGCCTTCGGCGTCGCCGCCTCGGCCAACCTGCCGGCCATCCTCTACACGATGTACTGGAAGAAGTTCAACACCCGCGGCGCGACCTGGTCGATCTACGCCGGCCTGATCTCCGCCGTGGTGCTGATCATCCTCTCGCCGGCCATCTCCGGAGACCCGAAGGCCTTCTTCCCGGGCGCGAACTTTGACATCTTCCCGCTGACCAACCCCACGATCATCAGCCTCCCGCTGTCCTTCCTGGCTGGCTGGCTGGGGACTGTCACCAGCAAGGAGCCGGCCGATGCCCGTCTCCAGGCCGAGATGGAGGTTCGGTCCATGACCGGTATCGGTGCAGAGGGCGCCATCGCCCACTGACCCCACCGGGCCCCGATCAGGGGGAGGGCCACCGCGCTCCGGCCCTCCCCCGCCGCACTTGCCCCACGGT
>NZ_BAAAKI010000002.1:69461-78845 GCF_039527675.1 Luteococcus sanguinis | reverse complement strand
GTCGACAACGTGGTCGACGGGGGCTGCTGGCACTACCGGGCAGGGCCCAGCGAGGCAGGACTGACCAGAGACTCAGCCCTCGTCACCCTCGTCATCCTCGTGCGGCTTGCGGTAAGGGTCGGCCTCGCCGGCATAGGCGGCGTTCTCGCGCTGGCGGGCCACCTCGGCATCCCCGGCCTGGGCGCGGGCCAGCAGGTCCTCGATCGCCTTGGCGGCCTCGGGGGTCGCGTCCGGGACGAAGGCCAGCGTCGGGGCGAACCGAAGCCCGAGCCGCTTCCCGATGGTGGAGCGGATCAGGCCCTTGGCCGACTCCAGCGCCTGGGGCGTCTCGTCGTCCTCACCCGCACCGAGCACGGTGTAGAAGATGGTGGCGTCGCGCGAGTCACCGGTGAGCCGGACGTCGGTGATGGTGATGAAACCCAACCGAGGGTCCTTGATCCGACGCTCGAGCATCTCGGCGGTGATCATCTTGATCTGCTCTGCGAGCTTGTTGACACGGGGGTTCGGCATGTCGCTCCCCTTCCTGTTCTGGTGCCTGCTGGTCGCCGGGCCGGGCCGGGACGACCACATGTGTGGTGACAGCACCGTGGGCGGTGGCCTGGTGCCACCGCCCACGGTATTGCCTTGTTGAGTGCTTGCGACTCAGTCGCGCGGCTTCTCCACCATCTCGTGGGTCTCGATGATGTCGCCCACCTGGATGTCGTTGAAGTTCGTGAGCGTGATACCGCACTCGTAACCCTCGCGGACCTCCGTGACGTCGTCCTTCTCGCGGCGCAGCGATGCGATGGTCGTCTCGCGGACCACGACACCGTCGCGAACCAGTCGAGCCGAGGCATTGCGGCGCATGATGCCGTCCTGGACGAGGACACCGGCGATGTTGCCGAACTTCGAGCTGCGGAAGACCTCGCGGATCTCAGCCGTACCGAGCGACTTCTCCTCGTAGATCGGCTTGAGCATGCCCTTGAGCGCCGCCTCGATCTCGTCGATCGCGTCGTAGATGACCGAGTAGTACCGGATGTCGACGTTCTCGGCATCGGCCAGCTTCGCCGCGTGCACCGTCGGGCGCACGTTGAAGCCGAGGATGACCGCGTGCGGCTCGGAGGCCGCCGCCAGCATGACATTGGTCTCGGTGATGGCACCAACACCACGGTCGATGACGCGCAGCGAGACCTCGTCGCCGATGTCGATCTTGGACAGCGCGTCCTCCAGGGCCTCGACGGAACCTGCACCGTCGCCCTTGAGGATGAGCAGGAGCTCGGACGTCTCGCCCTTCTCCATCTGCTCCATGATCTCCTCGAGCGTCCTGCGTCGGGAGCTCTTGGCCTGCATCGCGGCACGCAGGCGCGATGCCCGCTTGTCGGCGATCTGGCGTGCCATCCGGTCGTCCTCGACCACCAAGAAGGTGTCGCCGGCGCCCGGGACGGACGTCAGACCCAGCACCTGCACCGGCATCGAGGGCGGAGCCTCGTCGACCGTCTCGCCACGGTCGTTGATCATGGCGCGAACGCGGCCATAGGCCGGTCCGGCGACGATCGAGTCGCCCTTGTGCAGGGTGCCGCGCTGGATGAGCACGGTCGCGACCGGGCCGCGGCCCTGGTCGAGGTGCGCCTCGATCGCAACGCCCTGGGCGTCCATGGACGGGTTGGCGCGCAGGTCGAGCGCAGCATCGGCGGTCAGCAGGATCGCCTCGAGCAGCTCGTCCAGACCGGTGCGCTTGACCGCGGAGACGTCGACGAACATCGTGTCGCCGCCGTACTCCTCGGGCACCAGGCCGTACTCGGTGAGCTGGCCACGGACCTTGCCCGGGTCGGCGCCCTCCTTGTCGACCTTGTTGACCGCGACGACGATCGGCACGTCGGCCGCCTTCGCGTGGTTCAGGGCCTCGATGGTCTGCGGCATCACACCGTCATCGGCTGCCACGACGAGCACGGCGATGTCGGTCGCCTTCGCACCACGGGCACGCATGGCCGTGAAGGCCTCGTGACCGGGGGTGTCGATGAAGGTGATCTTGCGCTCGTTGTCGTCGAGGGCGGTGGTGACCTGGTAGGCACCGATGGCCTGGGTGATGCCACCGGCCTCGCCGCCCTGCACGTTCGCATCGCGCAGCGCGTCGAGCAGCTTGGTCTTGCCATGGTCGACGTGGCCCATGACGGTGACGACCGGCGGGCGGGCCGCGAGGTCCTCCTCGTCGCCCTCGTCCTCGCCGTACTCGAGATCGAAGCTCTCCAGGAGCTCACGGTCCTCGTCCTCGGGCGAGACGACCTGGATGTTGTAGTTCAGCTCGGCGCCGAGCACCTCGAGGGTCTCGTCGGAGACCGACTGGGTGGCGGTCACCATCTCGCCCAGGTTGAACAGCACCTGCACGAGCTGCGCCGGATCGAAACCGATCTTCTCGGCCAGGTCGGTCAGCGAGGCGCCGCGACGCATGCGGACGGTCGAGCCGTCGCCCTGGCGAACGCGGATGCCACCGATGATCGGGGCATCCATCTCCGCAAACTCTTGCCTGCGCTGCTTCTTCGACTTGCGTCCGCGCTTGCCGGGGCCGCCACGACCGAAAGCACCCTGGGTGCCCGAGCCGCCACGACCGCCGCGGCCACCACGACCGCCACCGGCCGGAGCGCCGCCACCGGCACCCGCGGGACGATTGAAGCCACCGCCGCCGGGGCCACCGCCGCCGGGACGCCCACGACCGGGGCCGCCGCCGGGACGACCACCGCCACGGGTGGGCGCGCCAACCGCAGCGTTCTGCTGCTTGGGCATCATCGCGGGGTTCGGACGGGGCATGCCCGCCACGCCACCGCTGCCCCCGGGACGGGGCATGCGGTTGTCACCACCGGGAGCTCCGGGGCGAGCGCCCGGACGGGCACCACCCTGGCCGCCGGCAGCACCGGGACGCGGAGCGCCGCCCTCGGGACGGGGACGACGCTGCTGGCCCATGCCTTGGGAAGGAGCGAAGGGGTTGTTGCCGGGGCGTGGGGCGCCGCCGGGACGGGGTGCACGCTGTCCGGTGGGCAGGCCACCAGAGCCACCCGGGCGCGCGTTCGACTGGGCCGGACGCGGGCCGGGGGTTCCCGGACGGGCGTTGGTCTGCGCGGGACGCGGGCCGGGCGTGCCAGGGGTTCCCGGACGAGGAGCCCGGGACTCAGACGGGGCCGGGGTCTGCGCCTGCGCTGCGGGCTGGGCCGCGGCCGTCGGCTGGGCCGGGGAGGCTGCAGTGGTGCTCGCGGGCGTCGGGGACACCGGACGCGGAGCCGCCTGCTGGGCGGGCCCGGGAGTCGGACGCCGGCCCTGCGAGGGGGCAGGACGGTTCGTCTGGGGCGTCGGAGTCTGCTGCGGGGCGCCCTGCCCGGGGGCCTGGGCCTGCGGAGCAGCGGGACGCGGCGCCGCAGGAGCCGAGGGCACGCCGGGACGCGGTGCGGCGGGCCCGGCCGAAGACGCGGGCTTGTTCGCCGGGGCGGCTGCGCCACCGGCATCATTCTTCAGTTTCTCGGCGAGGCGCCGAACAACCGGCGCTTCGATGGTGGACGACGCGGAGCGAACGAATTCGCCCATGTCGTTCAGCGTCTTGAGGACGTCTTTGCTTTCGAGTCCGAGCTCCTTAGCGAGCTCGTAGACACGGACCTTGGCCACTACTCTCCTTCAGGTCCGGGTCTCTTCTGCGACTACCGGACCAGTTCGTTGGTTTTGGTGCTCATTGGTGATTACTCATCGAGTGGTCATGAGCGTCAGCCCACTTTCTGGTTCACGCCCGCGCAGGTGCGGGCGCTCTGTGGTAGGTCCCACCGGGGTTCCGGCAGGACGCGCAAGATTGAGTTTACCGTCCAGCCCCCCTCGGGGGCCAACCGACACAGGCGGAGCCCTCAGGCTCCGTCGAACAAGCCGTCCGGCACGCTCACCGTCGTGCGCAGTGCGCGGGCGAAGGCCTTGCGCCGTAGGGCCAGCGCGGCGCAGGCCGGGTCGGGGTGCAGCCAGCAGCCCCGGCCGGGGAGCCGGCGCCGCTCGTCGCGGGCCAGCACCCCGTCCACCTGCACGTGGCGGACCAGCGCCGACTGCTCGTCGAGGTGGCGACACCCGATGCAGGTGCGCTGAGGGCTCACTGGGGCGCCGCGTCGGAGCGGATGTCGATCCGCCAGCCGGTCAGGCGGGCCGCGAGACGGGCGTTCTGCCCCTCGCGTCCGATCGCCAGCGAGAGCTGGTAGTCGGGCACGACGACGCGGGCCGCGCGCGCCTGCTCGTCCACGACCGTGACCGAGCTCACCTTGGCGGGCGAGAGGGCCTGGCCGACGAACTTGGCCGGATCCTCGGACCAGTCGATGATGTCGATCTTCTCGTCGTTCAGCTCGTGCATGATCGAGCGGACGCGCTGCCCCATCGGGCCGATGCAAGCGCCCTTGGCCGAGACATCCTTGTTCTTCGAGATGACGGCGATCTTGGAGCGGTGGCCCGCCTCGCGGGCGATCTCCTTGATCTCAACGACGCCCTGCTCGATCTCGGGCACCTCGAGGGCGAAGAGCTTCTTGACCAGGTTCGGGTGGGTGCGGGAGACCACGACCTGCGGGCCGCGCTGCTCCTTGCGGACGCTGACGACGTAGACGCGCAGGCGCTTGCCGTGGGTGTACTGCTCGCCGGGCACCTGCTCGGCCAGCGGCATGATCGCCTCCATCTTGTTGCCGATGTCGAGGCGAATGGTCTTCGAGGCACCGTCCTGCTGCACCGTGCCCAGGATGATGTCGCCCTCGACGGCGGCGAAGTGGCCGTACTTCTGCTCGTCCTCGGCCTCGCGCAGGCGCTGGAAGATCACCTGGCGGGCGGTGGCGGCGGCCACGCGGCCGAAGTCGGCGGGGGTGTCGTCGTACCAGCCGACGGTCTGGCCCTCGTCGTCCTTCTCGGGCACCATCACCGCGAACTTGCCGCTCTTGCGGTCCAGCTCGACGCGAGCGCCCTTGATCGGCGTCTCGGTCTTGTCATAGGCGTTGAGCATCGCGTCCTCGAGCGCCTTGACCAGGTAGTCGAGGGGAATCTCCTTCTCGCGCTCGATCGCGCGCAGGGCAGCCATGTCGATGTCCATGATCAGTTCTCCTCGTTCTCGTTCTCGTTCATGCTCTCGTCCTCGGACTCCTCGTCCTCTGACCCATCGCCCTCGGACTCCTCGTCCTCTGACCCATCGCCCTCGGACTCCTCGTCCTCGATGAAGTCGTCGTCATCATCCTCGGACTCGTCGCCCAGGTCGTCCAGCTCCGGGTCGTGCTTGCGGTTCATCTCGACCTTGACCACGGCCTTGTTCACCTCGGCAATGGCGATGGTGTTGACCGGGTCAAGGCCCTTCGGCAGCCGCTTGCCGGGCTCGGGCTCGACGATGACGGTGAGCTGCTCGTCGTCCGCCTCCGTCAGCCGACCGGTGACCTGCGAGCCGTCGACGAGGTTGACCGCCACCAGCCGTCCGATGTTGCGGCGGTAGTGCTTGGGCTCGAGCAGCGGCTTGCCGACGCCGCGGGAGCTGACCTCAAGGGTGTACGGGTTGTTGCCGACAGAGTCGGACGCGTCGAGGGCCTCGGAGATGTCACGGGTGGCCAGCGAGATCTGGTCCAGCAGCGGTCCGCGGCCCTTGGGGCCCTCGCCGTCCACGGTGATCCGCAGCACCTTGCGCTTGCCGGCCGGAATGATGTCGAGGGAGTCCAGTTCGAGGCGGTGCGCCTCAAGAACCGGGCTGATGAGGTCGACCAGGGTCTGTTCGTCCACGGTTCGCACCTTTCGGTCTTGTTCCTGTTGTGTCGGTCTGTTGTCGCATCCGCTGAGGGATACGGGAACGATTGTAGTGGGCGCGCGGCCGGTAGGCTCCCGCTCATGACGCGCCCCTCGTCCGCTGCCCCCGCCGCACTGGCAGCGCGACGCATGGGACGACGAACCCTGCTGGGGCTGGCGACGGGCGTCGCGCTGGTTGCGGCGGCGTCGGCGTGCTCCCCCGACCCGACGATCCGCGGCAGCCATGTCGGCGCGCAGCCGCCGACACCCTCGGCCACCCCCTCCCCGGCGCAGCTCGCGCTGGCGGACCAGGAGGAAGCGCTGGCCGCACTGTTGTCAGCCACGGCGGCCCGGACGAGTGACACCCCCACATCCCAGAAGGCCTGGCTGGCGGCAGCCGCTGCCCAGTGCCTGGCCCATGCCGAACGTCTGCGGCAGGTCGATGCGCTCGGCGTTCCTGCCAGCAGCGCGTCCGCCTCGGCCTCCCCCACCTCAAGCACGAACGCTGGCACGCCTCCCGCCAGCTGGGTTGCTGCGCAGAAGACCATCACGCAGCGTGCCGACCAGCTCGCCGGCGCGCACCGCAGTGCGGCCCTTGCAGCCACCGATGGGCCCTTGGCGCTGTTCCATGCGTCCGCCTCGGTGGCCGCGCACGGGATCCGGCAGCCCGGGCTGGCGCCTGTGGTTGCCACCATCCGTCCTGCTGCGGTCGAGGTGGGGACGCTGAACGATGCGCGCCTGGTGCTGTTGAGCCAATTGCGTGCCCTGGTGCAAGGTCTCGAGGTGGGCACCGGACGACTGCCCCTGCCCGACGAGCACTACTCCCCCGCCTTGGCTCGGATCACCCAAGTGCTCGCCGAGCGCGACCAGGTGATCGCCGCTCTGGAGGCGGCGAAGGTGGAGATCCCGGCCGCGGAATTGTCCTACACCATGCCCGGAGGCTTCGGCTCCGTGGGAGCGATCCTCACCACTTGGGGACGACTGGAGACGTCCGTCATGGACGGTTGGGGTCGCGTGGCTGCAGCGGCCACGGGCGCCGACCGGACGACCGCGATCGACCAGATGGTGCGGCACGCCGACCAGGCACGCGCCCGTGGCGTCGCGCTGGACTGGTGGCCGGGCTGGGCCTGAGGCCCTACAACACCAGGCCCTACAACACCAGGCCCTACAACACCATCGTCAGTGTGTCCCCGGCCAGCTTCACGACCAGCAGCGAGACCACGACCAGGAAGACCCGGCGCACGAAGCCGTTGCCGTGCTTGAGCGCCATCCGTGCCCCCAGGTAGCCACCGGTCAGGTTGGCCGCGGCCATCGCGGCACCAAGCCCCCACAGCACGTGCCCGGAGGTGCCGAGCACGCTGAGCGCGGCGATGTTCGTGGTCAGGTTGGCGAGCTTGGTGAGCACGCTGGCCTGCAGGAAGCCATGGCCGAGGACGGCGACCAGACCGATCACGAAGAAGGTCCCGGTGCCGGGGCCGAGGAAACCGTCGTACAGCCCGATCCCCAGACCGAGTGCGACGAGTCGTCCGATGTGGGCCGCGCCACTGTGGCGGAGTTGGTGTTCCAGCCCGAGCTGGGGACGGCGAACGGTGTAGGTACCCACGACGACCAGCACCACCAGGACGATCGGGGTGAACCAGTCCTTCGGCAGCAGCCGGACGAGCTGGGCGCCGCAGGCGGAGCCGATGAAGGCTGCGGCCATCAGGGGCACTGCGCTGCGCCACTGCACCGGCACCCGGCGCAGGTAGGTGGCGGTCGCCACACCCGTCCCGCAGGCGGACGAGAGCTTGTTGGTACCCGAGACGGTGGCGACGGGGGTGTCCGCCGGGAGGCCGATCAGCAGGCTGGGCAGCTGGATCAGGCCCCCGCCGCCCACCACTGCGTCCACCCATCCCGCGACCAGTGCCGCGGCAACCAGCAGGGCGATGGTGTGCGCAGCGAGGTCCATGGTCCTTCCACCCTAGGCCGACCGGACACCACCTCGGTTCAGCGGCGCTGGTGGACCTCGACGTGGCAGCCGTCCGGGTCGGTGACGTGGACGGCTGTGCCCACCTCGTCTGTGTGCAGCGATGCGTCGTAGCCAGCGGCGACCAGCCGGTCGCGGACGCCCTCAAGCGGTTCGGTGGTCTCGAAACCGAGGTCACAGACCGAGTTGTCCCCCACTGGATTCTCCGACGCCGGGGCGGTGATGGGCTGCCCCGACGGTTTGTGCAGCCCGACCACGGAGCCGTCGGCGGCGGTCAGCGGCTGCCACCACTCGTCCCCCTGCCCTGCTGCGAGGCCGAACCGGGCGAACAACTCGACGTCCGGGGCGAAGGCGGGGCTGTAGCGGACGGCGGTGACGAAGAGACCGGCACGAGGAGGGTCGTCATGGTCGGTGTAGCCGTAGAGGTCGGACTGGCGCTCGTCGATCCAGATGCCGCCGCTGAAGGAGTCGGTGACACCGGCCTGACGTCCATAGGACTCGTCCCACACCTGCACTCCCTCGATCGCCGCCACGTCATCGACGCTGGCCACCTCGAGGCAGAGCTGGGTCTGCCCCGGGACGGCCCCGGTGCTGGACCCAGAGGCTGCGTGGACGCCGACCGAGCCTCCGGCGGCGCGCATGAGGGCGTAGCCGTCGCCCTCGGTGGACACGGAGCGCACCAGGCCAAGGGCCTCCAGGAAGGCGATCATCGCGGTCGGGTCTGCACTGAACCGGTAGCACTGCACGGAACTGGTGATGGTGTGGGTCATTTCGCTTCCTCCAGGTAGTCGGTGAGGACGCGCTCAACCAGGGCGGAGAGGCTCTCGCCCTCATCGATGGCGCGATGCTTGACCTCCCGGACGAGGTCCGGAGGCAGGTAGACGTTGAACTGGACCTTTTTCGGTCCGGACGGTTCATCTGCTGTCATGCTCGAATGCTAGCATTCTATGCCGAGGCCAGGACGGGATCGTCACGCGAAGAGCGTGACTCCTTCCGCCACCGCAGCGGCACGCAGCTTCTCGTCCAGGGTGGCCAATGGCAGATCCAGCACCACAGCCGTGTTCAAGTAACTCGCGTCGTAACTGGTCAGGCCATGGGCCTGCGCGAGCGAGACGACCTGGCGCAGGTCAAGATCCACTTCCAGCGGCTCGATGGGCAGACTGAAGAGCAGGTCGATCGCCTGCGACACCTGGGCCCCGGTCAGGTCCTTGCGGCGTTGCTTGACGACCAGGATGTTGCCCACCTCGAGTTCGAAGAGCGGCGAGATGACTCCTCCATCGGCGAGCACCTCGTCCAGCACGGCGTCCGCGCGGTCGTCCTGCTCGTCCGGAAGCAGCCAGGCAAGCGCAACGGAGGCGCCCAGCACGACGCTCATCGACGCCCCTCCCGCTTCGCCTGACACGACGAGATGGACTGGGACCCGACGCCGGCCCGGAAGTCGGCCATGGCCTGGCGGACAACGTCGGGATCACGCATCGCCGCGCCCTTCATCCCGACCAGCCGGGCGACCGGACGTCCGTGCTTGGTGATCGTGTAGCTGGCGCCCTGCTCCACCTCGTCCAGCAGGCGGGGCAGGTGGGTCTTGGCCTCATAGGCTCCGATGGTCGGCATGTTTTCAGACTAGTCCCAGACCAGTCGCCCGAGACCTGGCAGATGCACAAGACGCCCGGACGGAT
>NZ_BAAAKI010000002.1:65404-69434 GCF_039527675.1 Luteococcus sanguinis | reverse complement strand
GGTGCCAGCAGGGCTCAGGCCCCGTGGACCTCCTTGAGCACCTCGGCCAGCGCGTCCTCGACGGGCACCTCGCGGCGCTCCCCCGTGGCACGGTCGCGGATCTCCACGACGCCGTCAGCCAGGCCACGTCCGACGACCACCGAGGTGGGCATGCCCATGATCTCGGAGTCGGCGAACTTCACGCCCGGGGAGGCCTTGCGGTCGTCGAACAGCACGTCGACTCCGGCCTCGTCGAGCTCGGTGGCGAGCTTCTCGGCGGCCTCGAAAACGGCCTGGTCCTTGCCGGTGGCCAGCACCTGGACGTCGAAGGGCGCCAGCTCGCGCGGCCAGCTCAGGCCGCGCTCGTCGCACGTCCCCTCCGCCACCGCGGCGACGGCGCGGGAGACGCCGATCCCATAGGAACCCATGGTGACGGTGACGAGCTTGCCGTTCTGGTCGAGCACCTTGAGCCCCAAGGCCTCGGCGTACTTGCGCCCCAGCTGGAAGATGTGACCCATCTCGATGCCACGGGCCAGCGTCAGGGCACCCGAACCGTCGGGAGCCGGGTCGCCCTCACGCACCTCGGCGACGTCGATCACGCCGTCGGGGGTGAAGTCGCGGCCGGCGACCAGGTCGAGCACGTGACGGCCCGGTTCGTTGGCGCCGGTCACCCAGCGGGTGCCGGTGACCACGCGCGGGTCGACGAGGTAGCGCACCTTGGAGGCCGACTTCTCCCCCAGCGCCTGCGGGCCGATGTAGCCCTTGACCAGCCCGGGGTGGTTCGCGAAGTCCGCCTCGGTGAAGGGCGCGAACTCGGCGGGCGCCACCGCAGTCTCGAGGCGCTTCTCGTCCACCTCACGGTCGCCGGGCAGGCCGATGGCCAAGGGCTCGGTCGTGCCGTCGGGGTGGGTGAGCATGAACACGACATTCTTCAGCGTGTCGGCGCCCGTCCACGGACGGTCGTCGCGGCCGAAGCGTTCGTTGACCAGCGCGACCAGGGAGTCGATGGTCGGTGAGTCGGGGGTGTCCTCGACGTGCGCGGCGGGGGCGTCAGCGAAGTCGATGGCCTCGGGCGCGGGGGTGGTCACGGCCTCGACATTGGCCGCATAGCCACCGGGCGAACGCACGAAGGTGTCCTCGCCGTTCTCGGCGATGGCCAGGAACTCCTCCGAGGCCGAGCCACCCATGGCACCGGCATCGGCCTTGACGATCACGTAGTCGAAGCCGAGTCGGTCGAAGATCTTGATGTAGGCACCGCGGTGCTTGCGGTAGCTGGCCTCCAAGCCCTCGTCGTCCACGTCGAAGGAGTAGGAGTCCTTCATCACGAACTCGCGCCCACGCAGGATTCCGGCGCGCGGACGCGCCTCGTCGCGGTACTTGGTCTGCACCTGGTACAGCGCCAGGGGAAGGTCCTTGTAGGAGGAGTAGAGGTCCTTGACCATGAGGGTGAACATCTCCTCATGGGTCGGCCCGAGCAGCAGGTCGGCACCCTTGCGGTCATTGAGGCGGAACAGGTTGGGGCCGTACTCGGTCCAGCGGTTCGTGGCCTCATAGGGCTCGCGGGGCAGCAACGCGGGGAACATCACCTGCTGGGCGCCGATGGCGTCCATCTCCTCGGTGACGATTGCCTCGACGTTCTTGAGCACCTTGAGCCCCAGCGGGAGCCAGGAGTAGATGCCGGGGGCGACGCGGCGGATGTAGCCGGCCCGCACCAGCCAGCGGTGGCTCGGCACCTCGGCGTCAGCCGGGTCGTCACGGAGCGTCCGGACGAAAAGGGTGCTCATGCGCTGGATCATTTGCTGCCTCTCTGCACCGTCCCGCAGTTGCGGACGCGTTGGCGGGGCCCTCGGCTGCCCTCCAGCCTGGCCCGACGGGCGCACCCAGCCTACCGACACCGGACGATCGTCGTAGGGGCCATGAGCTGGCTCTCATAGGCGCTCACCTCACCCAAACAGGTGTGCAATGTTTGTGTCCGGCAACCGCGTGACATCCCCCCGAGCCGCGCGGTTGCCCCTTCGGGTGCCCCTCCGCCGGGCGGCGCCGAGGCTAGTACAAGACGGTCGCGAACTCGCCGACGGTGTCGAAACCGATTCGCTCGTAGAGCTTGCGAGCGCGGGTGTTGTAGTCGTTCACGTAGAGGCTGACCACCGGCCAGCGCTCTTGGCACAACCGCGCCACCTGCGCCATCGCGGGCTCTGAGAGACCTCGTCCCCGCAGCGCCGGGTCGAGCCACACGCCCTGCACCTGGCAGGCGTCCCCGGCGGCGCAGCCGACATCGGACTTGTAGACAACCCGTCCGCCCTCGACGATGCCGAAGGCACGGCCCTGTGAGATCGTCCGGCGGACGTGGGCGGCGTAGCTGCCGGAGGGCTCCAGCGGGGAGACCCCGACCTCCTCGGTGTACATCTTCACCGCGGCATCGAAGTAGGGGCCGAACTCGTCATGGGTGATCCGGCGCACCCTCGGGTCGACATCGATCTGCGGCTCGCCCTCGAGGACCATCAAGGGTTGGCTGCGGCGAACCTCACGCACCGTGCTCCATGAGGACCCCCAACGCCGCGACAGGCCCTCCCACAGGGGCAGCACCTGCTTTGCGTCCCCCATCACCGACGAAACGCGACGGCGCGGGCCGAGCCGCTCGACGAACAGGCCCAGCGCGTCGGCGTCCGCCTCGGCCGGGACGAGGTTGGAACCGACATGGCACAGCGCGACGAGTCGTACGTCGCGGACATTGCCCAGCACCTCGCAACCCAGCAGGTAGGGGTCGAGACCGGCGGTCTCGATGCGTGAAGAAAGGAAGAGGTTCTCGACCCGGGAATGGTCCAGCAGCGCGGTGGCCTCCTCAAGGTCACCGCCGTCCAGCACCCGGAGCCGACCGGCTGCCGGCTCGTCCACAGTCTCAGACGACCGCGACCTGGGGCGAACCCACCTCGGAAGTCTCGGCGGCAATGCGGTTGGCCTCCTCGATCAGCGTCGCGACGATGTCTTCCTCGGGAACGGTCTTGATGACCTCGCCACGCACGAAGATCTGGCCCTTGCCATTGCCTGCGGCAACGCCCAGGTCGGCCTCCCGGGCCTCGCCCGGACCGTTGACGACGCAGCCCATGACGGCGACGCGCAATGGCGCCTCCATCCCCTCCAGGCCATCGCTGACCTTCTCGGCCAGACCCCAGATGTCGACTTGCGCGCGGCCGCAACCGGGGCAGCTGACAACGTCCAGCTTGCGGGGACGCAGGTTGAGCGCCTCCAGAAGCTTGTTGCCGACCTTGGCCTCCTCCACCGGGTCGGCGGACAGGGACACGCGGATGGTGTCACCGATGCCCTCGGCCAGCAGGATCGCAAAGGCGGCGGACGACTTGATGGTGCCCTGGAAGGCGGGGCCCGCCTCGGTCACGCCGAGGTGCAGCGGGGCGTCGGTCTGCTCCGAGAGCAGGCGGTAGGTCTGGACCATGGTGATCGGGTCGTGGTGCTTCACCGAGATCTTGTAGTCACGAAAGCCCACCTCCTCGAACAGGCTGGCCTCCCACAGCGCCGACTCGACCAGCGCCTCGGGCGTCGCAGAGCCGTACTTCTGCATCAGGCGCGGGTCAAGGGAGCCGGCATTCACGCCGATCCGCAGGCTCACGCCCGCGTCGGTGGCGGCCTTGGCGATTTCGGCGATCTTGTCGTCGAACTTCTTGATGTTGCCCGGGTTCACGCGGACGGCGGCGCAGCCCGCGTCGATGGCGGCGAAGACGTACTTTGGCTGGAAGTGGATGTCGGCGATCACCGGGATCGCCGACTTCTTCGCAATGATCGGGAGCGCCTCGGCGTCGTCCTGGCTCGGGCAGGCGACGCGGACGATGTCGCAACCGGAGGCGGTGAGCGCCGCGATCTGCTGCAGGGTCCCGTTGATGTCGGTGGTCTTGGTGGTCGTCATCGACTGGACGGAGATGGGTGCGCCCCCTCCCACCAGCACCTTGCCGACCTTGATCTGGCGGGTCGGGCGCCGCGGCGCGAGCACCGGGGCGGGCATGGCGGGCATTCCGAGTCCAACGGTCATGGGGACAGA
>NZ_BAAAKI010000002.1:23674-65368 GCF_039527675.1 Luteococcus sanguinis | reverse complement strand
GAGGTGTGTCAGCTGCGGCAGGCGTTGGTGATCGAGACCTGGGTCTCGGTCAGCTTCACACCGTCGCGGACGATGACCGCGGTGACGTCCTTCCAGTTGGGCAGCTTGCCGCTGGCGAAGCCGGTTGCCGCATCGACGGTGACCGACTGCTTCTTGTTGCCCCGCCAGTGGCCCTCGAGGAGAAGCTTGTCGCCCGCCACCGTCGGCTCGGCGGTGAAGCTGAACTGCTTGCAGCCCCCCTTCGCGGAGATCACGGGGATCACCGGGGCCGGGGCCTGGTCGGTGATGCCGACCAGCACCGGGTCGTGGTCGGAGGAGGCATAGGGCGTCGGGGAGTGGAAGTCGACGATGTTGTAGTTGCGGCGGCTGTACTGCATCGCCACCGACTCGTCACCGTTGATGTTCAGGTCGTCCGCACCGGTCACGAGCGCCAGGGCCTCGGCGTTGGCGAAGGCGTGGTCGAGCGAGCCCAGACGGCCGGAGAACTGGTACGAGGTGGAGTCGGGGTTGAACTTGCGCACCAGGTCGGTGTAGCCGGCATCCTCGATGATCTGCACCGGGGTCTCCTCGGTGTAGGCATTGAAGTCACCCAGCGCGAAGACGGCCTGGTCGGGCCACATCTGCTCGATCCAACTGGTCAGCGCCCTGGCCTGCTCCTCGCGGGAGGGGTTGGACAGGCCCTGGCCGGTGCCGTCGTCGGCGCCCGAACCCTTCGACTTGAAGTGGTTCGCGACCACGACGATCTCGTTGCCGGTGGCCAGCGACTCGTACTTCTGGGCCAGCGGCTGGCGGGCATTCGCGAAGGCCGGGTCCATCAGGATGACCGAGGAGTCGACGGGCTTGACCTTGGCCGTCTTGTAGATCTGGGCGACTCGGATGACGTCCTCGCTGTCGGGGACGATCAGCGGGCTGGGGACGTAGGCATAGGTGCCCGCGCCAACCTTGGCGTTCAGCGCGTCGACCAGGGTCTTCAGCGCGGCGTCGCGGTCGTGGCCGAAGGCGGCCGAGTTCTCGACCTCCATCAGGGTGACGACGTCTGCGTCCAGCATCGCCAGCGCGGCGACGATCTTGGCCTGCTGGTCGCCCAGCGCGGAGGCGGTGTAGGCGCCGCGGACCATGCAGCCGTTGGCGGTGACGGGGTTGCCGTACATGTCCTTGTAGGAGGCACAGCCCGTCTCGTCCTGGCCGAGATCGGTGAAGTAGTTCAGGACGTTCATCGCGCCGATCTTCACGTCACCGCCGACGGCCGGGGCCGCGGTGGGACGGTCGTTCTCGGTCTGCAGGGGGTCCTGCTCGTCGGTGGAGCCGACGATCTGGCCGGTGGGCTGGTAGTTCCACTGGAAGCGGTGGTCGAGGATCACGGGCTGGACGAAGGTGACCCGCGAATCTGTGCGCATCGGCTCGTCCTGGCTCAGGTACGGCAGCGGGCTCTTCTGCGCGGTGGTGTTGCGCATGTAGTCCCAGCTGGAGCCGTCGTCGAGGGTGATGTACTTCGGCAGCTGCGCCGCCTCGTAGGCCGCAGCATCGGTGTAGGGCACGCGGTCGGTGGCCTGCCACAGCGGCTCGTCACCGACTGCCAGGCCGAGCTGGCCATAGGTGTTGAGCGCGTAGTTGTTGGTGATCGTGTAGGTGCCGGTGGGCAGCACCAGCATGCCCTCGTAGGCCTCCTTCTCGGCATCGGTCGCCGGGACGGAGGCCAGCGCAGTGGGCTGCACCGGGGCGCAGTCGGTGGCCAGGGTCAGCACAGGCTTGGTCAGCTGGGTGAGGGTGTTGTACTCCGCGGCGACGCCGGTGATGGTGAAGCACTGGCCGACCTCGACGGTGGGCGCGGTGCCGGTGTAGACGAAGATGCCGTCGGACGCCGAACCGGCCGCCTTCTGGGTGCCGCCCGTGCCGGGAGTCTGCACGTAGAAGCCGTTGAAGCCGCCGGTCGGGTAGGTGGCCGTGACGATGCCCGTGGTGGTCACGGTCTGGCCCACCAGCGGGGTGGCGGTGCCGGCGCCCTGGATGTCGGCGATCGAGACCTGCGGGGTGGGGGTCGGCGTGGGGGTGGGGGTCGGCGTGGGGGTGGCGGTCCCGGTCGGATCCGGGGTGGGGGTGGGATCGGTCGGCGCGGTCGAGGTGCCCGAGTTCTGAGGGGTCGGTGCGCCGACGGTGAAGTCGGCCTGGTTGTTGTTGGTGTCGGTGCCGTTGGCGCGGGTCACCGACGTGGAGTTGGACGGGGTCGGGGCAGCCGTGGTCTCCACGCGGGTGGCGGTGCCGTAGCCGACCAGGTCGACGACGGTGCCGGTGGCATCGGCCAGCTCCACGCTGCCCGCGGTGCCACTCATGGCGGCCGTGCAGGTGGCGTCCGGCGTCGGGAGGGGCTCGGTGCCCGCGGTGCCCTTGGCCTCCTGCACCAGGAAGTGGCTGCCCGCGGCGATCGAGCCGGTCAAGGTGCAGCTGCTGCCGAGGTTGCCGGCGGCGGAGTAGTAGGCGAGCTTCCAGCCGGTGACGTCGATGGCCGAGGAGGTGCCGTTGTACAGCTCAACGAAGTCGTGAGTGTAGGTCGCGCCGGAGTTGCCACCGCCGCCGTAGACCTCGTTGATGACGAGGTGGTCGGTGGCGGCCAGGGCTGGCAACTGGGCGAGGGGGGCTGCGGTCAGGGCGATCCCGGCAGCGGCAATCAGTGCCGTGCGCCGGGTTCCGCGCCGAAGGGGCGTGAACATGGGGCTCCAGGAGAGTCGGGGTGAGTGGGGTGGGGTCACGCCGAAAACTACCTGTGCCACCTCTCATCTGGACAGCCCCAGCGGGGTGCATGACAAACATGTCGTCCGAAGTTTGTCATGCGGTCACGTTCAGAACAGTTGGACGGGACAACGCGTCCGCGACAACCACCAGGTGCCCCAGTTCATGCAGAGCGCTGGAGGCCATCACCAGGCGAAGAAGGCCACGCCTGCTGTGATGACCAGCAGCGTGGTCACCCGGGTGTGCGGGCCAGTTCCGCCGCGCGGCGGCGGGCCCAGGCGTCCACGGCCAGCACGCCCTTGACGCTCATCTGGTCGTCGGCGATGAAGGCGCCATCACCCTCGCTGGAGGCGAGGTGTTCGTCCACGACGGCGGCGATGGTGTCGGTGATCGCCAGGAAACTGAGGTGCCCGGCGCAGAAGGCGTCGACGAGTTCCTCGTTGGCGGCATTGAACACGGCCGGCGCGGAACCACCGGCCTTGCCGCAGCGGCGCGCCAGCTCGACGGCGGGGAAGGCCTCGGAGTCCAGTGGTTCGAAGTGCCAGTCGGTGGGGCTTGACCAGTCATTCGGACGAGAGGCGTCGGCGACGCGATCCGGCCAGGCCAGACCCAGCGCGATGGGCAGCTTCATGTCGGGCGGGGAAACCTGCGCGATCGTCGCCCCGTCGTGGAACTCGACCATCGAGTGGACGATCGAGCTGGGGTGCACCACGACCGTGATGTCGTCCAGGTCGACGCCGTAGAGCAGACCGGCCTCCAGCAATTCCAGGCCCTTGTTGACCAGCGTGGACGAGTTGATGGTGATCACCCGTCCCATGTCCCAGGTGGGGTGCGCCATCGCCTGCTCGGGCGTGACATCGGCCAATTCGGCGCGGGTGCGGCCCCTGAAGGGCCCGCCCGAGGCGGTCAGGACCAGCCGTCGGACCTCGTCGGCGGTTCCCGAACGCAGGCACTGCGCGAAGGCTGAGTGCTCGGAGTCGACGGCCACCATCTGGCCGGGGGCCGCAGCATCGGTGACCAGCCGGCCGCCGATCACCAAGGACTCCTTGTTCGCCAGGGCCAGCGTCGTGCCCTTCTCGAGGGTTGCCAAGGTGGGCAGCAGGCCAGCGGAACCGGTGATGCCGTTCAGCACGACATCGCAGTCCATCCGCGCGAGCTGGGTCGCGGCATCCGGCCCGAGCAGGATCTTCGGAAGGCTCATGTTGCCCTCGTCCCAGCCCCGATTCTTCGCCTCGGCGTAGAGGGCGAGCTGCAGGTCCTGCCCAGCGGTGGCCTTGGCCAGCGCGACGACCTTGGGCGCGAAGTCGAGCACCTGGCGGGCGAACAGTGCTACGTCCGAACCACCGGCCGCCAACCCGACGACGTTGAAGCGTTCGCGCCGAGCATCGATCACCTCCAGCGCCTGGGTTCCGATGGAACCGGTCGAACCGAGGATCACCACATCGCGCACGTCACTCACCCGCCCAGTCTCCCAGATCGGCATGGCTAGGCTGGCGCCATGCCGCTGACCCGCACCGATGCGCTCACCGCCGGGATCGACCCGCGCGCCCTGCTCGACTTCATCGACGCCCAGGAAGCGGCGGGCCAGCAGACCCACGCGCTGCTGGTGCTGCGCCGCGGCGAGCTGCTCGCCGAGGGATACTGGGCACCCTTCGCGCCCGCCGACCGGCAACTCGTCTACTCCCTGTCGAAGACCTTCACGTCGGCCGCCGTGGGGATCTGCGTGGCCGACGGCCTGTTCGGCTACGACGACCTGATCGTCGACCTGTTGCCGGAGCTGGCCACCACCGCGAGCGAGAGGGCGCGCACGATCCGGGTCCGCGACTGCCTGGCGATGGCCACCGGCCACGAACACGACATGGCGGACGACTTCGACCGTCGCGGCATCTGCCCCGCATGGCTCGCCGACTCCTTCGCCGCTCCCGTCACCGGCACGCCCGGCGAGACCTTCTGCTACAACCAGGTGGCCCCCTATGCGCTCTCGCTGGTGGTCAGCCGCCATGCAGGTCGCGACCTGCTGCAGGTGCTCGACGAGCGCGTGCTCACCCATCTCGGCGCTCCCCCACTGGTCTGGCAGCGCGATACAGGAGGCCAGCCGATCGGCTTCAGCGGCCTGGTGGTCGACGCGACCACGGCCGCCCGCTTCTTCGCGCTCATCGCGGCGGACGGGCGGTTGCAAGGCGAGCAGCTCCTGCCGTCCGAGTGGATTGAACGCCACCGGGTGGCGCAGGTGCAGACCGCCCCCGGCGCGACGGGGCTGCCCGCTGACGGACGCGACTGGGAACGCGGCTACGGCTGGCTGGTCTGGATGGGATCCCACGGCTACCGCGGGGACGGCGCCTTCGGCCAGTACGGCGTCGTGCTGCCCGAACACGACCTCGTCGTCTGCATGTTCGGTGAGGTCGCCGACATGCAGGTGCCCTTGGACAACCTGTGGCGCCACCTGTTGCCCGGCATTGACCGGCCCGGAACCGCCGCAGCCCAGGCCGAACTTGACCAGCGCCTGGCGCATCTGGCGACGCCCACAGTGGATGGCGAACCAATCCCCGCGGATGCATTCCGGCACGGATGGTGCGGCGACCAGGCCTTCCAGCTCGGCTCCTCGGAGCGCGGCCCGATGCTCGGGCTGTGCGAGGTCATCGAGCAGGAACAGTCGCCCTGGCAGGAAGTCCCGATCGGGCACGGACGCTGGCTGAGGAGCCAGCTGGAATGGCCGGAGCTGGGTCTGGTGGCACACGTCGCGGTCAGCGGGGCGCTGGTCGAGGGAATCCCGGTGGTGCACCTGCGCTCGCTGGACACCCCACACACGCTCGTGTTCACCTTCGGCTCCGACCCGGAACAGGGGATGCGCTGGCGTCTTGAACCCTTGGGCGGCGCCCCCACGATTCGCCAGATCGCCGTACCAGCCCTCCCGCACAGCCAGCGCGTCGGGCGGCCATGAGCGTCGAGAACACCGAGCTCGACACGCTGGTTGCCTTCGACGAGCACCTCGCGGCGGGGCGACCGCTGGCCCGGTGCATCGTCCAATCGGTCGACCTGACCACGCGCCGCGAGGCGCTGCGCAAGGTCGACCCCAGCGGGGCGCTCTTCCTGGGCTGCGATCTTGCACCCGCGGACGAGCAGAGCCTGCGCCATCGCGGCGCACTGGTCTTCCCGCGACTGCCCGACCTGCCCTTCAACCCCTACCGTCCCGGGCTCTACTCCCCGACCGAGCTCTACGACGCCGTCCAGGCCGGCGGCGAGTACGCCGACGCGACCGACGCCCTGGTCTACGCCTGGCACCGTGGGCAGGGATTGCGGCCCTCGATCGAGGCGACGCTGTCGATGGCCCTGCACGACCACGCGATCAGCGACGCGCTGGACGAGTTCTGCGACCAGCACCCCGATGGCGCGAGCATCGGCATCATGGGCGGCCATGCAGCGCAACGCGGCGGCGACGACTTCCGCGCGGCCGCCCGGCTGGCGGGGACGCTGACCCGTGCCGGACGACTGGTCATGACCGGCGGCGGGCCGGGTGCGATGGAGGCCGCCAACCTTGGTGCCTGGTTGGCCAACCAGCCCGACGCGCTGGACGAGGCGGTGGACATGCTGGCCACCGCGCCCGACTTCCGCCATGACCTCACGGCCTGGGCGCGCGCTGCGTTCAGCGTCCGGGAGCGTTGGCCCGATGGGGCGACCTCGCTGGGGATACCGACCTGGTTCTACGGCCACGAACCGCCCAATGCCTTCGCCACGGGGGTGGCGAAGTACTTCAGCAATGCGATCCGCGAGGACACGCTGCTGCAGCGGTGCAAGGGCGGGATCGTCTACCTGCCCGGGGCGGCGGGCACCGTCCAGGAGATCTTCCAGGCCGCGACGGGCAACTACTACACCGCCGCGGGGGCGACCACGACTCCGATGGTGCTGGTGGACGTCGAGCACTGGACCACCACGTTGCCGGCCTGGCCGCTGCTGGAATCGCTGGGACAGGACAAGCAGATGGGCACCGCGCTGTTCCTGGCCCAGGACGTGGACGAGGCGGCCGAGTGGTTGCTCGGCCGCCTCGCGTGAGGTCCTGCTGGTCTTGGACCGCTGCTGACTACACCACGCCCAGGGCGATCATCGCGTCGGCAACCCGGACGAAGCCCGCGATGTTGGCCCCGGCGACGTAGTCACCGGGCAGGCCGTACTCTTCGGCGGTCTCCACGCAGTTGTCGTGGATGTCGGCCATGATCGAGGCCAGGCGCTTCTCGGTGTAGTCGAAGTCCCAGGAGTCACGGCTGGCGTTCTGCTGCATCTCCAGCGCGGAGGTGGCCACGCCACCGGCGTTGGCTGCCTTGCCGGGAGCGTAGGCGATGCCGGCCTTCTTGAAGACCTCGATGCCCTCCGGGGTGGTGGGCATGTTCGCGCCCTCGGCCACCACGGTGACTCCGTTCTTCACCAGCGTCGCGGCCTGGTCGCCGTTCAATTCGTTCTGGGTGGCGCACGGCAGCGCGACGTCGGTGGGGATGTCCCAGACCGATCCGTCGGTGACCAGCTTGGCGTTGGGGCGACGGCTGGCGTAGTCGGCGGCGCGTCCGCGCTCGACCTCCTTGACCTCCTTCAGCAGGTTGAGGTCGACGCCCTCGGGGTCGTGGACATAGCCCGAGGAGTCGCTGAAGGCGTGACACACGGCGCCCAGCTGCTGCGCCTTCTCGATGGCGTAGATCGCGACATTGCCGCCGCCGGAAACGGTGACCTTCTTGCCGTCGAAGGAGGTGCCCTTGGTCTCCATCATCCGGTTGGCGAACAGCACGGTGCCATAGCCGGTGGCCTCGGTGCGCACCAGCGAACCACCCCAGGTGAGGCCCTTGCCGGTGAGGACGCCTGCCTCGTAGCGGTTGGTGATGCGCTTGTACTGGCCGAAGAGGTAGCCGATCTCGCGGCCACCCACGCCGATGTCACCGGCGGGGACGTCGGTGTACTCGCCGATGTGGCGGTACAGCTCGGTCATGAAGCTCTGGCAGAAACGCATGATCTCGCCGTCGCTGCGTCCGCGGGGGTCGAAGTCCGAGCCGCCCTTGCCACCACCGATGGGCATGCCGGTGAGCGAGTTCTTGAAGACCTGCTCGAAACCGAGGAACTTGACGATGCCCAGATAGACCGAGGGGTGGAAGCGCAGACCGCCCTTGAAGGGGCCGAGCGCCGAGTTGTATTCGACGCGGAAGCCGCGGTTGATCTGCACCCTGCCCTTGTCGTCGACCCACGGCACGCGGAATATCACCTGGCGCTCCGGCTCGCACATGCGCTCCAGGATGGCGTGGGACGCATACTGCGGGTTGCGGTCGAGAACCGGCCCCAGGGAGTCGAAGACCTCCTTGACGGCCTGGTGGAACTCCACCTCACCGGGGTTGCGGCGCACGACGGTGTCGTACACGCTCTGCAACGGATCCTGCATGACAGCCTTTCCCGCCACGGCGGGGTCGCCGGGCTAATCGTGAACACTTCACCAAGCGTCCAGCTCCGGACACGAAAGCGTCCGAATGCTGGATGGTCCGCTCAAATCGCTCAGGCTGGCCTTCGCGGCGCGGCCGCTCGGGCTCAGGGCTGGGCTGCGACGAGGTCACGTTCACTGGCGGCCAGCTGGCCACAGGCACCGTCGATCTCCTGGCCACGGGTGTCACGGACGGTGACCGGGATCTGGTAGCTCTCGAGAACGCGCACGAACTCCCGCTCGTCGGCCTTGCGGCTGGCAGTCCATTTCGAACCCGGGGTCGGGTTCAGCGGGATCAGGTTCACGTGTACCCAGCCCCAGTCACCACGGGCCTTGAGCCGCTTGGCGAGCAACCGGGCGCGCTCAGCCTGGTCGTTGATGTCCTTGATCATGATGTACTCGATGGAGACGCGGCGCTTGGTCTGCTTCGCGTACTCCCAGGCGGCGTCGAGAACCTCGTCCACCTTGTAGCGCGTGTTGATCGGCACCAGTTCGTCGCGCAGTTCGTCGTCCGGCGCGTGCAGCGAGAGCGCCAGCGTGACCGGCAGTCCCTCGGTGGTGAGCTGCTGAATCCGGGGCACCAGGCCCACGGTGGAGACGGTGATGCCGCGCGCGCTCATGCCAATGCCGTCGGGCGGGGGCGCCACGAGCGTACGGACGGCTGCCATCACGGCCTTGTAGTTGGCCATCGGCTCGCCCATCCCCATGAAGACGATGTTGTTGACCCTTCCCGGGCCGCCCGGGAGCGCACCGGATGCCAGCAGCTTCTCCGCCTCCAACACCTGGGAGATGATCTCGCCGGTGGACATGTTGCGCTGCAGACCGCCCTGGCCGGTGGCGCAGAACGGGCAGGCCATGCCGCAGCCAGCCTGGGAGGAGATGCACAGCGTCGAGCGGACGCGCTGGTGGGTGCCAGTCCGGCCGGCCTCGCCACTGTCCGCCTCGCTGCCCAACTCGGCCTCCCCCGCACGAGCGGGACGCACCCCGTAGCGCATCAGCACCGACTCGACCAGCGAGCCGTCGTGCAGACGCCACAGGTTCTTGACGGTGGTGTCGCCATCGCAGCGCTGCTGAGAGACCTGGGTGAGCAGGTTCGGGAACCACTTCTCGGTGACCGTGGCGCGCAGGTCGGCCGGCAGGTCGGTCCAGGTGGAGGGGTCGGTCTCGAAGCGTCCGAAGTAGTGCTTGCCCATCTGGCCGGCGCGGAAGGCGGGCAGGCCCAGTTCGGTGACTGCAGCCCGACGCTCGTCGGGCGTCAGGTCGATCCAGTGGGGCGCAGGCTTGTTCCGCTTCGGGGCCTTGAAGACCAAAGGCAGTTCGGTGCCGGGTTCCGCCAGCGGCTCAGCGGGCAGGACGAGCGCCTTGGGGGCCGCGTGGTTGCGACGGTCGGGGGCGCTCATGCGACCGGCACCAGCAGGAACAGGAGTGCCCAGGCGACCGGGGCCGCCACGAGCAGGGAGTCCAGTCGATCCATTATTCCTCCGTGTCCGGGAAGGAAGCTGGACATGTCCTTGATGCCCGCATCCCGCTTGATCATCGACTCGACGAGGTCGCCGGCCGTCCCGACGGCCACCAGCAGCACCCCGAGAAGCAGGCCAACGTACCAGCCCACGCCCAACAACCAGATGGAGCAGGCGATGCCGATGCCGACGCCGAACAACACCGAGCCCGCGAAGCCCTCCCAGGTCTTCTTCGGGCTCACCGTCGGTGCCATCTTGTGCTTGCCGAACAACACGCCAGCGATGTAGCCACCGGTGTCGGAGGCGACCACGCACAGGATGAAGGTGACGATGCGGGCCGGGCCGTCGTCGGCGGCCATCATCAGTGCGACGGCAGAGCCGAGCAGCGGGATGTAGCCGACCAGGAAGAGGCTCGCGGCTGCGTCCCGCACGTAGTTCTCCGGACCCTCACGCAACCGCCACACCAGACAGGCCAGCGAGGTGAGGGCGAGCAGGCCCAGGATCAGGGTGTTCGATGGCACCTGCTGCGCCGGGTGCTGCCCGGCGTAGTACGAGCCCAGCACCACCGCGAGCGTGCCCACGAAGACGGGCGCAGTGGCGGCGTGCATCCCGATCCGCGACAGCGCCCGCGACACCTCCACCACCCCCATCGACAGCGCCGCAGCCACCAGCAGGATGAAGCCCCAGTGCCA
This sequence comes from Luteococcus sanguinis, assembly GCF_039527675.1. Taxonomy (NCBI): domain Bacteria; kingdom Bacillati; phylum Actinomycetota; class Actinomycetes; order Propionibacteriales; family Propionibacteriaceae; genus Luteococcus; species Luteococcus sanguinis. Next base: position 55,037 of record NZ_BAAAKI010000002.1, on the reverse strand, counting down.
CCACGCAAGCGTGGCGATGACAGCCGAGATCAGCACCACGCCCACCGCGATGGCAGCGGGCAGGTTGCGCCCGGCCCGCGACGGGCGCGGGACCGGGTTGACGTCGGTCGGGGAGATCTTCTGCTGGCTCATCGAGTGGGTGCTCAGACCGCGAGCAGCTCGGCTTCCTTGTTCTTCAGCAGCTCGTCGATCTGGTCGACGAACTTCTTGGTCGCGGCGTCCAGCTGCTTCTCCGCGCGGGAGGCCTCGTCCTCGCCGATCTCCTTGTCCTTCTCCAGGCGCTTCACGGAGTCGTTGGCGTGGCGACGGACGTTGCGGACGCTCACTCGGCCCTCCTCCGCCTTGTGCTTGGCCATCTTGATGTACTCCTTGCGGCGCTCCTCGGTGAGGGCGGGCAGGATGCAGCGGATCATGTTGCCGTCGTTGGACGGGTTCACGCCGAGGTCGGAGTCGCGGATCGCCTTCTCGATCGCGGTCATCGCCGAGCGGTCGAAGGGGGCGATCAGGATGGTGCGAGCTTCGGGCACCTGGAAGGTGGCCAGCTGCTGCAGTGGGGTGGGCGCACCGTAGTAGTCGGCCATGAGCTTGTTGAACATGGCGGGGTGGGCGCGGCCGGTGCGGATGCCGGCGAACTCCTCGCGGGCGAAGTCGACGGCGGCGCCCATCTTCTTCTCGGCGTCCTTGATGATGTCGGTGATCACGAATGATCCTTCCGGTCTTGGTGGTTTGTGGTTCTCAGGCGTGGAGGGGGTGATGCGTGGGGGGACTCAGGCGTGGACAGTGGTGCCGATGGCCTCACCGCGCGCGGCCCGACCGATGTTGCCCTCGGTGGTCAGGTTGAAGAAGACCATCTTGAGGCCGTTGTCGCGGGCCAGGGAGACTGCAGCCGCGTCGGCAACCTTCAGATCCTTCGCCAGGTACTCGTCGTAGGTCAGCTCGTCGTACATCTTCGCCGCGGGGTTGTTCCGCGGGTCGGAGTCGAAGACGCCGTCGACGCCCTGCTTGCCCATCAGGAGGGCCTCGCAACCGATCTCCAGGGCGCGCTGCGCCGAGACGGTGTCGGTGGAGAAGTAGGGCATGCCGGCGCCCGCGCCGAAGATGACGACGCGACCCTTCTCGAGGTGGCGCACCGCCCGACGGGGGATGTAGGGCTCGGCGACCTGCTGCATGGTGATCGCGCTCTGCACGCGGGTCGGGACTCCAGCCTTCTCGCAGAAGTCCTGCAGGGCGATCGCATTCATCACGGTACCGAGCATGCCCATGTAGTCGGCGCGCTCACGCTCCATGCCCGACTGGCTCAGCTCCGCACCGCGGAAGAAGTTTCCTCCACCGACCACGATGGCCACCTGCACGCCACTGTTGGCGACGTCGGCCACCTGCTGCGCGATTCCGGACACCACGGCGGGGTCGACGCCGATCTTGCCTCCGCCGAAGACCTCTCCCGAGAGCTTCAGCAGAACCCGGTCATAGGGCTTGCTCACTGGTCCATCCTCCCCGTTTGCACTTCTCGCAGTGCTCTGGACATGAGACATGCGCCGCGGATTGCCCGCGGCGCATGTCACTCTACTGAATTGGTGGCCCTCAGGCGCCGGCCTGCAGGCGCGCGAAGCGCTTGACGGTCACGCCCTTGTCGGCCAACAGCTGGCCGACGGACTTCTTGTCGTCCGAGATCGCAGCCTGGTCGACGAGGCAGACGTCCTTGTAGAAGCCGTTCAGACGACCCTCCACGATGCGCGGGAGGATGGCCTCGGGCTTGCCCTCTTCGCGGGCGGTCTCCTCGGCGATGCGCGACTCACGCTCGACGACGTCGGCCGGCACCTCCTCGCGGGAGACGTACTGGGGCACCATCGACGCGATCTGCAGCGCGACCGAGTGGATGAAGGCCTCGTCGCCACCATCGTACTCGACCAGCACGCCGACCTGCGGCGGCAGGTCCTGCGAGCGGCGGTGCAGGTAGGTGTGCGTGTCGCCCTCGTAGCGACGGACGTCGGCCAGCTCGAGCTTCTCGCCAATCTTGGTGGCCAGCTCGTCGACGGCCTCGCGGACGGTCTTGCCCGCGGCCAGGGTGACCTGCTCGGCGGCAGCCTGATCGGCCACGCCGGCAGCCTCGACAGCCTGGGCGATCTCGTCGGCCAGAGCGACGAACTCGTCGTTCTTGGCAACGAAGTCGGTCTCGGCAGCGAGCTGGATGAGAGTCTTGCCGGAGGCAGCGACGATGCCGTTGCTGGCCTCACGGTCGGAGCGCTTGGCCATCTTGGCGGCACCCGAGACCCGCAGGATCTCGACGGCCTTCTCGAAGTCGCCCTCGGCCTCGGTGAGCGCCTTCTTGGCGTCCATCATGCCCGCGCCCGTGGCGTCGCGGAGCTTCTTGACATCGGCAGCAGTGATTGCCATGTGTATTCCGTTCCAGGAGTGGTTGGTCGGTGTCAGTTGGCGTCGGACTCGGTGACCGTGGCCGCCTCCGCGGGGGCCTCGTTCGCCTCGGCGGCGGGGGCCTCGGTCTCGGCGGCGGGGGCCTCGGTCACCTCGGCGGCAGGCGCCTCGGCGGTGGCGTCGGCGGCAGGAGCCTCGGCGGTGGCGTCGGCGGCAGGAGCCTCGGCGGTGGCGTCGGCGGCAGGAGCCTCGGCGGCGGGGTCACCCGACAGGAGCTCGCGCTCCCACTCGGCCATCGGCTCGGAGGCCTCCCCGGTGGTGTTCTGACCACCACGCGACATCAGGCCGTCGGCCGCGGCGTCGGCGATGATGCGGGTGAGCAGGGCGACGGAACGGATCGCGTCGTCGTTGCCCGGGATCGGGAAGTCGACCTCGTCGGGGTCGCAGTTGGTGTCGAGGATGCCGATGATGGGGATGCGCAGCTTGCGCGCCTCGTCCACCGCCAGGTGCTCCTTCTTGGTGTCGACGATCCAGACGGCCTGGGGGGCGCGGGCCATCTCACGGATGCCACCCAGGGTCTTGGCCAGCTTCTCCTTCTCGCGCTTGAGACCGAGGAGTTCCTTCTTGGTCAGGCCCGAGGCGGCGACGTCGTCGAAGTCCATCGTCTCGAGTTCCTTCAGGCGCTGCACGCGCTTGATGACCGTCTGGTAGTTGGTGAGCATGCCGCCGAGCCAACGCTGGTTGACGTAGGGCATCCCGACGCGGGTGGCCTGCTCGGCGATGGCCTCCTGGGCCTGCTTCTTGGTGCCGACGAAGAGCACCTGGCCGCCCCGCGCGACGGTCTCCTTGACGAAGGCGTAGGCCTTGTCGATGTAGGTCAGCGACTGCTGCAGGTCGATGATGTAGATGCCATTGCGCTCGGTGAAGATGAAGCGCTTCATCTTGGGGTTCCAGCGGCGGGTCTGGTGCCCGAAGTGGACACCGCTCTCGAGCAGCTGGCGAGTGGTGACGACGGCCATGGCCGGTCCTTTCGTGTGGACGCACTGCGCCCACGGTGGTTTGGCTGGAACCGAGCTTTTCGGTTCCCCTGATGCGCTGTCCTGCCCCGCCCGGTTTCCCGGGACCGTGGGACTGGACCCCTTGCGGGCCCGGCGCATGCGAAGTCGACCCAGAATCGGTCTGGGCCGCAGCGCAAGTCTAGGCGTGGGGCCGATGGGAGGGAAATCCAGGGCGCGGAGAACCGAGGTCGGCTGTGGTTTTCCACAGCCTGGGGGTGATGGAGGAATTGTCCACAGGGACACTCTGGCGTGGAACGGCTGCGCGTCCAGATGACAAGAGTGAGGTCGTGAAGCGTGTCAATCGGTGTCGACTCCTCGCCTGTCTCCTCGCCTTCTGGACGGTCGCAACCGTCTTGGCCCCGGTGCCGGCGATGGCCGGTCCCCCCGGCCTGCTGCGACCCGTGCCGGGTGAACTGGTCCGGGCCTTCGACGCGCCAGCCGGTCCCTACTCGGCGGGGCATCGGGGCGCAGACCTGCTCGCTCCCCCTGGGACGGCGGTGCTGGCCGCGGCCGACGGGGTGGTCGCCTTCGTCGGCGTCGTGGCTGGTCGCCCAACGGTCAGCATCGACCACTCCACCGGCGGGGACTCGTGGCGGACCACGTACCAGCCAGTGCATGGGACGGTGCGTGCGGGCCAGCGGGTGTCGCGGGGGGATCGGATCGGGTGGACCACGGCGTCGCAGGAGTGCGCGTCAGGGTGCCTGCACTGGGGCCTGCGCCGTGGGCACGACGAGTACCTGGACCCGATGGCCTGGCTGTCGGCGGACGGGGTTCGCCTGCTGCCCGCGGACGCGCGTCCGGCCGAGGCCGTCGGCACGGCACCGGCTGGCCTGATGGCGATGCTGAGGTCGCAGCCCATGCCCGCGTCCTCGTCCGGGCTGTTGCGCCCGGTCAATGGTCCGACGACCTCGCCCTTCGGGATGCGGCTGCACCCGGTGCTGCACGTGTGGAAGTTGCACGACGGGATGGATTTCGGCGTGCCGTGCGGGACCCCCGTCGGGTCGGCGGCGGCCGGACGGGTGGTGCTGGTGGAGCACAACATCGCCTACGGGCTGCGCGTCATCGTCGACCACGGCACGGTGGGCGGACGCTCGATCCGCACCTCCTACAACCATCTGTCGTCCACGAACGTCGGGATGGGACAGGCGGTGACCCAGCGCCAGGCGATCGGGGCCGTCGGTTCGACGGGCTATTCCACCGGGTGCCACCTGCACCTGATGACCTGGGTGAACGGTGCCATCACCAACCCGGCGGCGTTGGTGGGCTGAGTCGTGGGTCTGGCAGTGTCAGGCCCTGGGGTGGGCCTGCTTGAAGGCGGCTCGCAATCGCTCGTCCGTGACGTGCGTGTAGACCTGGGTCGTCGCCAGGGACGCGTGGCCAAGGATCTCCTGGACGCTGCGCAGGTCGGCCCCGCCCTCCAGCAGGTGGGTTGCCATCGCGTGCCGCAGACCGTGCGGCCCGATGTCAGGGGCCTGCGGGACGGCAAGCAGGGCATCGTGGATGACACGTCGGACGACCCTGGGGTCGATCCGCGAACCACGAGCGCCGAGAAAGACCGCGTTGGTCGTCTCGCGCACCCACTGGCCCCGGACGGCCAGCCAGGCATCCAGGGCGGCCAACGCGGGGCCGCCCACCGGTACGGTCCTTTCCTTGTTGCCCTTGCCGAGCACCCGCAGCACTCGGTGCTCGCGGTCGACGTCTGCCAGGTCGAGCCCGCACAACTCGCTGACCCGGATGCCGGACGCGTACAACACCTCGATCAGGGCGACATCGCGGATTCCGGCGGGGCCGTCGGTCTCACCGGCCCGGGCGGTGGCGGCGGCGAAGACCTCGTCCAGGTCGGCACGGGAAAGGTTCACCGGGAGTCTTCGTCCGACCTTCGGGGACTTCAGCGTGCGTGCTGGGTCGGCGCCCACGACGCCCTCGTCCAGTGCCCAGCCGAAGAAGACGCGGGTGGCGCCGCTGCGACGCTGCAGTGTGGCGGCGCTGGCTCCGTCCGACTGCATGGCAGCCAACCAGCCGCGCAGGTGCCGCAACGCCACGTCGCCGGGGACCTCGATGCCCTGCTCACTGCAATGGCCGGCCAACAAGGCGATGTCGGTGCGGTAGGCGCGCACCGTGTGCACCGAGTTGCCGCGCTCGGTGCGCAACCACTCGGCGAAGCCGTCGATCGCCGCCGTCCAGGCCGGTGGCAGCTCGTACTCGGTCATGGCGTCGCTGCGCCCGCTGGCGAGTTGAGGGGGAAGGCCATGGCGCCATGCTAGGGCTCCCCTGCCGCGCGCGGCTCGGCGGGCAGGGCGGGGTCGGCTGGTAGATTCGCACAGGTATTTCAGGGCAGCCGAAGGAGCACGATGAGCGACACGTTGGACCTCACCCAGGGCGGGACCGTCCGCCGGATCACCCGCTGGGGGGAGCCCGTGCTGCATACCCGGACCCGTCCGGTAGAGGCCTTCGATGAAGACCTGCACGAATTGGTGCGCGACATGTTCGCCACCATGCGCTCCGCCGAGGGAGTCGGCCTGGCCGCGACCCAGGTGGGCGTCGACCTGGCGGTCTTCGTCTTCGAGTGCCCGGACGACGACGGGCGAGTGCACCTCGGCGTCTTCTGCAACCCCGAGGTGACGCTGCCCTCGGGCAAGGACCGCAACCTGGAGGCTGCGGACGAGGGCTGCCTCAGCTGGCCCGGCGGCTACCAGTCGCTGGCCCGCCCCGACCACGCCACCTGCGCCGGCCAGGACGCCTTCGGCAACGACATCCAGCTCACCGGCACCGGACTGTTGGCCCGCTGCCTCCAGCACGAGACCGACCACCTCAGCGGGATCATCTTCGGCGACCGCCTGAGCGGGCGGGCGCGTCGCAAGTTGGACGAGCAGCACGAGCAGCTGGCCCACCTCTACCCCGCAGACTGGCCGATCACGCCCAAGGTGGGACGGGAGAACTCGTCCGCCTTCGGCACACCGAACGAGGGCTGAGGCGTGGCGATCCACGCCACCCAGACCCCCTACGCGCAGAACCCAGCTCGCGCGCTCATCCTGCTGCTCGTGCGCGTCGTGCTGGGCGTGATTTTCATCGCGCATGGCTGGAGCAAGTTCACCGATCCGACCATCCAGTCGACGATCAGCCAGTTCACGAAGTGGCACATCCCCTTCCCGTCCATCGCGGCCCCGCTCGTCGGTGGCCTCGAGGTGCTGGGGGGAGCCTGCCTGGTGCTGGGCGCCTACACCTGGGTGGTGTGCGTGCTGCTCAGCGTGGAGATGGCCGGAGCGATCTGGTTCATCCATCGCCACCATGGCTTGTTCGTCGGCACGGGAGGCTGGGAGTTGTGTGCCGGTCTCGCGGCGGGCCTGATGGCCCTGTCCATCGCCTCGGCCGGACGCTTCAGCTATGACGCCTGGGCCAATGGCGACGACGACGGGCCGAGCCGCCGTCGCCGCTCGACCCGCCGTCGCTGAGCTTCGCCGAGGGTGCTCAGCGTGAGCCCAGCAGCCGCCACACCCTGCTGCCCAACAGGAAGCCGATGAACGGAAGCCCGAGGACCAACCAGGGCGAGAAGTAGGCGGAGGTCCAGATGGCGCCGTCGGCATCTCGTCCCGCGCTGAATCGGGAGCCCGGGAGCAGCGTCACGGGTGCCTCGATCGTTCGTCCGGCCTCGATGCCGCTCGCGAAGACCCCGTCGGCGAAGGCGAACATCGTCCACACCATGCCCCACACGACCGCGCCGAAGACCAGGGCTGCCACCGTCACGCCGACACCCCACGCCGGGCGGTGCGGGTCCCGGACGGCCTCGGCGTGCTCGCGGGCCAGGTCCTGCACCGATCCGACGCCGGCGCGGGCAGCAGGCCAGCCCTGGGCCGCCTCCGCCTCCATCAGGTTGGCCTTGAGTTCATTGCGCAGGGCCTTGCGGTCCTTGCCGGGGACCCCGTAGAGGTCGAACCAACTGTCGTAGCGGAGAACAAGCAGTTCGCGCGAGACGTTCATCGGTTCTCCTTGATCACGGTGTCCACAGCGCCAGCGAGGTCGGCCCATGCCGCCAGCAGACGCTGGTGCTCGGCGCGCCCGGCGGGCGTGGTCGAGTAGTACTTGCGCGCCGGACCGCTTGCGGAGGGGCGCAGGGACGAGGTGAGGAACCCCGCCTTCTCGAGTCGGGTGAGTGCGGGATAGACGGTGCCTTCGTTCAGTTCCGTGAACCCCGCCCCCTGCAAGCGCGTGACGACGGAGTAGCCGTAGTCCTCACGCGTGTCGAGAAGCAGCAGGAGCAGGGGCGCGAGAATCCCCTTGAGCATCTGCGGGTCGTAGGTCATGGAACCATTCTTGGCCCGGTACTGGTTATTGTCAAGTACCTAGCAATGTCAAGACGCCCGGGACGAGCTGACGGGTCACGTCAGGGGCGCAGGGCGTAGCAGGCGACGGCCGTGGCGGCCGCCACATTGAGCGAATCGATGCCGTGCCCCATCGGAATGGTCACCACCACGTCTGCCGCGGCCAGCCACTCGTCCGACAGCCCTGCGCCCTCGGTGCCCATCAGCAGGGCGATCCGGTCGTCGGGACCAACGCCGGCCGCGTACTCGTCGAGGGTGACCGCGTCGTCGCGCAGAGCCATCGCGACCAGCGTGAATCCAGCCTCCTGCAACGGTGCGAGGCCGCGTTCGTCCAGCCGTGCCCAGGGCAGCGAAAAGACCGCCCCCATGGATGTCTTCACCGAACGGCGATACAGGGGGTCGGCCGATCCGGGTGCCAGCAGCACCCCGTCCCAGCCCAGGCCGGCAGCCGAGCGCAGGATCGCGCCGACGTTGGTGTGGTCGACCAGGTCTTCGGCGACCACCAGCCGATTGCCGGCCAGGACGTCCTCGACGCGGTGCCGGGTGTGGCGCTCCACGGACGCCAGCGCTCCCCGGTGCACATGGAAGCCGGTGATCCGTTCGGCCAACCGGGTGCTGACGACGTAGACGGGCACGTCCAGGCCGTCCAGGAGGTCGCCCAGTTCGTCCAAATAGCGCGGAGCAAGCAGCAGGGAACGCGGACGATAGCCCGCTTCGATCGCCCGGCGGATCACCAGCGGACCCTCAGCGATGAAGATCCCCTCCGCGGCCTCCAGCGAGTGCCGCAGCGTGGTCTCCCGCAAAGCGAGATAGTCGCGGACCCGCTCGTCGGCGGGGTCGTCGAGCTCGATCAGTTCTGCCACGTCGAACAACCGTAGGCCACGCCTCTGACGTTGATGAGTGGGGCTGGCCCCAGCGACCCCTCCGCAGGCTCGGGGAACGTGCTTTGGGCGCTCTGGGAAGGTGCCTGTGACGGCCTAGGGTGTCGGGGTGAAGACGCGCAAGTTGAGGATCGACTGGTTCGTTGTGTGCATCGTGGGAGCCGCGGTGCTCGCCACCGTGATGCCGGCGCGCGGGGGTGTGGTCCCCGTGCTCGACTGGGCCACCAAGATCCTGATCGCGATCCTGTTCTACCTCTACGGCGTCCGACTGTCCCCGCAGGAGGCCCTGGCCGGCCTCAAGCACTGGCGGTTGCACGCGGTGATCCTGTCCTTCACCTACCTGCTCTTCCCCGTGCTGGGGCTGGGCATGCGCGTCCTGGCACCGACCATCATCAGCCAGCAGCTGTACCAGGGCCTGCTGTGGCTCTGCTTGGTGCCCTCGACGGTGCAGTCGAGCATCAACTTCACGTCCATCGCCAAGGGCAATGTGGCCGGGGCGATCGTCAGCGCGTCCTTTTCGAACCTGATCGGCGTCGTGGTCACTCCCCTGCTGGCGCTGGCCCTGATGGCCACCTCGGGCGGACTGGTGATCCAGCCCAGCTCGATCCTCGACATCGTCGTCCAGTTGTTGGTGCCGTTCGCGCTCGGCCAGCTGACCCGGCGCTGGACGGCGGGTTTCGTGACCCGACACAAGCGGCTGAAGCTCGTTGACCAGGGATCGATCGTGCTGGTGGTCTACGCCGCCTTCAGCCACGGCATGCGCGACCACATGTGGACGATGGTCTCGGCGGGGCAGGTGGCATGGCTGGTGCTGGTCTGCCTGGTGCTGCTGGCGGTCATGCTGTGGGTGACGTGGACGGTGGCCGGTCTGCTGGGCTTCAACCGCGCCGACCGGATCGCGATCCAGATGTGCGGGACGAAGAAGTCACTGGCCACCGGGGTCCCGATGGCGACGGTGCTGTTCGCCGGGCTGCCCACGCTGGGCCTGCTGGTGCTGCCGCTGATGGTCTTCCACCAGGCGCAGCTGATGGTCTGTGGGGCGCTGGCGGGACGCTACGCCCAGCAGGGCGAGGTGCCTGCGACCAGCGCAGGCGTCACTGCGGCAGGCCGCGGCGACCGGTGAAGGCGGCGCGGACGGCGTAGCGTCCGTCGGTAGGGCTGATCTCCAACGGCATGTCGAAGGTATCGCTCATCACCTCGTTGGTGAGCACCTGTTCGATGGGTCCGGCAGCCACGATGTGGCCACCCTTGAGCAGCAGGGCGTGCGTGATGCCACGCGGGATCTCCTCGACGTGGTGCGTGACCAGCACGGTGGCCGGCGCGTAGGGATCGGAACAGATCTCGCCGAGGGTCTGGACCAGTGCCTCGCGGCCCGCGACGTCCAGCCCGGCTGCGGGCTCGTCGAGCAGGAGCAGCTCGGGGTCGGTCATCAGGGCACGGGCGATCTGGACGCGCTTGCGCTCCCCCTCCGACAAGGTACCGAAGGTGCGATCGGCCAGCGGAGCCACCTGGAGCTGGTCCATCAGCTCGGTCGCGCGGCCCTCGTCCAGGGCGTCATAGTGCTCGCGCCAGCGGCCCATCACGCCGTAGGAGGCGCTCATCACCACGTCGTCCACCCGCTCCCCCTTGGGGATGCGGTCGGCGATAGCCGCCGAGGTCACGCCGATGCGGGGGCGCAGCTCGAAGACGTCGACCGTCCCCAGCACCTCGCCCAGCAACTCGGCCACGCCCCGGGTGGGGTGCATCTGCGCGGCCAGCACCTGCAGCAGGGTCGTCTTGCCGGCGCCATTGGGGCCGATCAGCACCCAGCGCTCGCCCTCGCGGACAGTCCAGTTGATGTCGTCGAGCAAGTCGGCACCACCACGTCGCACGCCGACACCGGCCAGGTCCACCACAGCTGCCATGCCTGCAAACCTAGCGGATCGCGCGAGGGCCTCCCACCCGCGGGCCACGCCTTCGGTGGGTGCATATGCTCGTCGACGTGCTCGAGACCCACCTGCGCCTGGCGACGACGCTGAACCTGCTCTCCAGCGGCCGGATCACGGCGCCGGAGGCGGAGGCAAGGCTGCGCGGGCCGGTCGCCCACCACGTCGCCGACCCGGACGGCTTGCTGGGCCTCGACCCCTTGACAGGGTCTCCGGTGCGCCTCGCGCTGGCCCGGGCGGAGAGGCTGGGGCCCACGGTGTGGGTGCTGCTGCTGCCCGAACCCGGACGGGCTGCCGGGCTCCGCGGACCGGCGCCGGTCACGACCGCCGCCATCGACGCGGGCGCCGTGGTGGTCAGCCACTCCCCCGTCCTCGACGGTCGGGCGCTGGCGTGGATCGGCCAGGGCGTCGGACCGGCCGTCCAGTGGCGGTTGTGGGCAGCCGACCGCGTCGTCCTGCCGGACGACCCACGCGAGGCCACCCGGATGCTGCAGGCCGAACTACTGGCCAGCGCGGAAGCCCTCACCCAGCTGGACGCCGCGACCGGGACCCGGCCCGAGCATCTCGCCGCGCCGACACTGGGCCCGGCCTATGACGAGCGCGCCCAGCACCTGCTCGATCGGGCCTGGTTGCTGCTGGAGGCCTGTGAGCAGGGGCTGGCCGATGCGTCCGAGGTGCTGCACTCGCACGCCGTTCTGGAACGCGAACGGCACCTGCGATCGCTCGCAGGTGCCGCACGCTTTGCTGTGTCGTCGGCCGTCTCGTGGCCGACGGTGGCGCTGGCCTGAGGGGCTCAGACCTCTTCGTCCTCGACGGCCTCGTCCTCACCGTCCAGGTCGGCGCGCTCGTCGCCGTCCAGGTCGGGTGAGCGGACGATGGTCGGCTCGTCCTCGCGCGGCTCGTCGACCGCTGCGTCGACGCCGGTGAGATCGGCGTCGTCGGCCGGGAGCGGCGGGATGGGCGGGTTGAAACCTGGCTGCGTCATGACTGACTCCTCGTGCGTCGTGGATGCCTTGTCAACCATCGTGCGCCGCCGCAGCCAGGAAAGTCACGACCGGTTCGCCCTCAGCGTGGCCGAGGAGCGAACCGGTCGGGGGTGACGGGGTCGGGAGTGACGGGTGATGCGGGGCTCAGGCGCCCATCGAGTGCACGCCGCCGTCGACATGGATCATCTCGCCGGTCGTCTTCGGGAACCAGTCCGACAGCAGCGCCACGACCGCCTTCGCGGTGGGCTCGGTGTCGGTGAGGTCCCAGCCGAGCGGGGCGCGCTCATCCCAGACATCGTTGAAGGTGGTGGAACCCGGGATCGCCTTCTTGGCAATGGTGTCCAGCGGGCCGGCGGCGACGATGTTGGAACGCACGCCCTCGGCGCCCAGGTAGCGAGCCAGGTAGCGGGAGGCCGACTCCAGGGCCGCCTTCGAGACGCCCATCCAGTCGTAGGTCGGCCAGCTGACGGTAGCGTCGAAGGTCAGGCCGACCACCGAGGCCTCCTCACTGAACATCGGCTTGCAGGCCATGGCCAGGCTGACCAGTGAGTAGGACGAGACGTGCAGTGCGGTGGCGACGTCCTCCCACGGAGTGGTGAGGAACTTGCCGCCGAGAGCGGTCTCGGGGTTCGCGAAGGCGACCGAGTGGACGACGCCGTCGACCTTGGTGAAGCCGGCCGCGCGCAGCATGTCGGGAACCTGGGCGAGCTGCTCGGCGTTGGTGACGTCCAGGTCGAGCACGGCCGGGACGGGGTCGAGCGCTTGGACGACTCGGTTGGTCAGGCTCAGCGCGCGTCCGAAGTTGGACACCGCGACCTGCGCGCCCTGTTCCTGCGCGATGCGGGCGACGTTGTAGGCGATGGACGTCTTGTGGGTGACGCCAGTGACGAGCACGGACTTGCCGTCGAGGATTCCCATGGTGTTGCTCCAGTTCTGGGGTGGATGGTGGGCGGTGCCCGTGGTCAGCTGGGTCGAAAGGGTGTGTCAGTGGCCCATACCGAGGCCGCCGTCGACGGGCAGCACGGCGCCAGTGACATATCCGGCCTGGTCCGCGGCGAGGTAGGTCACCGCCGCGGCGATGTCGTCGACCTGGCCGAGGCGCCCGGCCGGGATTCGGGCCTGGTAGCCCTTGATGACGTCCTCGGACAGGACGGCGGTCATGTCGGTCTCGATGAAGCCAGGGGCCACGACATTGCAGGTGACCCCGCGGCCGCCGAGCTCACGGCTCACCGAACGGGCCATGCCCACCAGGGCGGACTTGGTGGCGGCGTAGTTGACCTGACCCGCCGATCCGAGCAGCCCGACGACCGAGCCGACCAGGATGATCCGGCCGAAACGCTGCTTCATCATCGCGCGGCTGGCGCGGCGCACCACCCGGAAGGTTCCGGTGAGGTTGGTGTCGACGACCGCGCTCCAGTCGTCGTCGCTCATGCGCATCAGCAGGCCGTCCTTGGTGATGCCCGCATTCGCGACCAGCACCTCGACCGGGCCCAGTTCCTTCTCCACCTGGGCGAAGGCGGACTCGACGTCCTCGGCGACGGTGATGTCGCACCGGACACCGAGCACGCCCTCGGGCACGTCGCCGGAACGGTAGGTCGCGGCGACCCGGTATCCCTGCTGTGCGAGGTGGGCCGCGATCGCGCGTCCGATGCCCTTGGAACCTCCGGTGACCAACGCCACTCGTCCGGCCTCGGCCTGCCCGCCGCTGGGGGTGCTGGTGTCATTCACCCGTCAAACCTATCGAGGGCAGGCATCGCTGGACTGGTGCGACTCCCACAACCAACACTGGGGGCCTTTGTGGGGTTCTGGGCAAGTTGTGGTTTCTGGGCAAGTTGTGGTTTCTGGGCGAGTTTGGGCACTTCTGCCATGCCGCGGACGCTCGTAGGGTGGGTTCATGGCCTTCCAGCAGCGCGAGACGAGGCCGCTGGCGGAACCGGCGGTGATCACGGACGCGCGGCTGTCAAGGAGCGAGGACATCTCCCGGCGAGAGATCCGCTACCTGGTGACGATGGCCTTCCGCACCGCCTGCTTCGGAATCATCTTCCTGGTGCCCGGCTGGTGGAAGTTGGTCGTCGTCGCGGGAGCGGCGATCCTGCCACCCATCGCGGTCGTGCTGGGCAATGCGCAGGACAACCGTTCGTTGCCGATGGCCCGCCCCGAAGAGCCGCAGCAGGTCATGCCCCAGCTCACCGCCGGCCAGGAGGTGATCAGCGGCGAGTTCACCGAGGTTGACCGAGGGTAGGGTCGCGAAGGTGAAGAAGTTGTGGTTGCGCTGGATCGCCCTGGCACTGTTCGTGATCGTGCTGGCGGCGACCTTCGTCCGGTTGGGTGAGTGGCAGTTGCACCGCCTCGACTGGCGCAAGGAGACCAACGCGCAGGTGGTGGCCAATTCCGCCAAGGCCATCCAGCCCTACCAGGCCGTCTTCGACCAGACGCCCGTGACGGACGACGAACAATGGCAGCGGGTGACCGCGACCGGCACCTTCGACGGAGACAACCAGTTCCTGGCCATGTTCCGCAACCGTTCGGATGACTCCGGCTCGGAGGTCATCACCCCGCTGAAGACCGATCGAGGCGAGTACCTGTTGGTCGACCGCGGTTTCATCAAGCGTGATCGCGGCACCCAGGAGAACATCGCCATTCCTGCGGCGCCCACCGGCACGGTGACCGTCACCGGTTATGTCCGGCGTAGCGAGAACGGCAAGGCGTCCAACATCACCGTCGTCGACAACCGGATGCGGCTGGTCAACTCGAGCGAGATCGCCAAGGTGCTCCCCTACCCCGTCCTGGACGGATACCTGGGGGCGACCGAGGTGAGCGGCCAGTCGGCAGAATTGTTGCCAATGGTGACACCGGAGTTGGGCGAGGGTCCGCACCTGTCGTACGCGATCCAGTGGTTCTGCTTCACCGCGATCGCGGTGGCGGGCATGGTCGTGCTGATCCGCGGTGACATGCGCGACCGAAAGAAGATGAAGCAACAGGCTGCAAAACAACTGGAAGGGGACGTCGATGGATCTCGGACTTGAGGGCAAGGTCTTCCTGGTCACGGCGGCGAGCTCCGGGCTCGGCCTGGCGACCGCGCACGAGTTGGTGGGCGAAGGCGCGAAGGTCGTCCTGGTGGCGCGTCGGGCCGAGGTGCTCGAGCAGCTCGCCGACGAGCTCGGTGCAGCGGTTCTTGCCGGTGACCTGGCCGACGCCGACCTCCCGCAGCGGGCCGTGGATCTTGCCGTGGGACATTACGGCCGAATCGACGGTGCCTTCGTGAGCGTCGGCGGACCGCCCAAGGGCACCGTCCTCGACACCACGGACGAGCAGTGGGCGGACGCCTTCGGTTCCGTCTTCATGCCCGCGGTGCGCGTGGCACGAGCCCTGTTCGCGGCGAACCCGCAGGGGCGCGCCGGGCTGGTGCTGTCGTCGTCCGCGAAGTCGCCGCTGGCGCAGATGGCGCCCTCCAACGGTCTTCGTCCCGGGCTGGCCATGCTGGTCAAGCAGCTTGCGGACGAGGTGGGTCCCGCGGGCGGGCGCGCCTTCGGCGTGCTGCCCGGCTCGATCGGTACCGACCGGATGACCTACCTGCTGGGGCAGGCTCCCGACCCCGCCGCAGCGAAGGCCGCCACCGAAGCCGGTATCCCCCTGCGCAGGATGGGTGATCCCGCCGAGTTCGGCCGCATCGCCGCCTTCTTGTTGTCCGACGCCGCGTCCTATGTCACTGGTTGCCTGGTGCCGGTCGACGGCGGCGCCATGCGCGCGCTGTGACCTGGTCGACACCCCTTCCATGATCGATGTCGCATTGGGCCTGCTGGCCTGCCCGCAGTGCAGTTCGCCTCTGACCAGGGACGGTGGTTCGCTGGCCTGCCGCCAAGGGCACCGCTTCGACATCGCCAAACAGGGGCACGTGAACCTGCTCGGACGTGCCGCGCCGGCAAACGCCGACACAGCCGAGATGGTGGCTGCCCGGGATCGTTTCCTGGGAGCCGGTCACTACCGTCCGATCGCGGACGCACTGGTGCACCGTGCGGGACGAGCGCGCCGGGTGCTCGAGGTCGGGGCCGGTACTGGTTGGTATCTCGCGCAGGTCTTGGACGCCTTGGACGATGCGGTGGGCCTGGCCACGGACGTCTCCCCCATGGCAGCTCGCCGGGCCGCAAAGGCGCACCCCCATGCTGGGTCGGTGGTGGCCGACACCTGGGCGGGGCTGCCGGTGCGCTCCGGTTCGGTGGACCTGCTGACCTGCGTCTTCGCGCCCCGGAATGCGCCCGAGTTCGCCCGGGTGCTGGCCCAGGGCGGGTTGTTGCTGGTCGTGACGCCCAACCCGGGACACCTGGCGCGGGCGCGGGAATCCCTGGGACTGATGGGCCTCGAGGCCGACAAGCTGGCCAAGGTGCAGCGTCAGTTCGCGGGTGCCTTCGAGCCGATCGGCACCCAGCGCATCGCCTGGACGATCGATCTGTCGGCCGAGGCTCTGGCCGACCTGGTCGCGATGGGTCCCAACGCCTTCCACCAGCACGAATCGGTGCGCGAGGGTATGAGCGTGGACGCCGACGTCCAGGTCAGCATCTTCCGCAAGCCAGCCCAGCGGGGATGAGGGAGCCCAGGTAACACCGGCGGACCGACGTCACGGCCGGCTTGGCGCCCAGCCGGTCTGGCGCTGCCACGCGGCAGGCGGTACAAACTCGTCATCCCAGGGCATTGGCTCGTTGGAGCGGCAGCTCCGTTACGGGGCCCGGGCCACACCTGACCGAACGAGCCCCTGCACGGCCCCCCACAGGGTGTCTTGACCCCTGATTTCTTCACGTGGAACCTTGCATTGGAACTGGTGTTTGAATATAATTCCATTTGACAGCTCGAAGGTGAGAGGGGGTGGGCGCAGTGCAGGAACTACCGGCAGACCGGGATGAGGCGATCCGCCTGATGCGTCGGAACAGGGACGCGATCCGTCGGGCGCAGGCCCTCGACCTCCAACTCGCCGCCCACATCGCCGACCTCTACTCCGAACTGGACGATGACCCCACCTTCATGTTGCCAGGAACCGAACGGCTGGTGCAGGTCGGCTCCGACGGCACCCCCGAGGTCGCGGAGTTCTGCACCCTGGAGATCTGCTCCTACCTCGGCGTCACGAACGACCATGTGGAAGCGCTGATGTCCGACGCACTGGACGTGCGGCACCGACTCCCCCAGCTCTGGCGACTGCTGGACCAGGGCGCCGTGCCCGTGTGGCAGGCGCGCGAACTGGCGTCGATCTCTCGCCTGCTCCCACACGACGCATGCCTCGAACTCGATCGCCGACTGTCGCCGGTGATGGTCGGCATGTCGTGGAAGAAGACCCAGGAGCTGGCTCGCGCGCTCGTACTGGAGCTACTCGATCCCGACGAGGCAGACGCCGAACGGGAGCGTGCACTGGAGCGCCGGCGGGTCGACATCCGCGAGTCGGAGAACGGCGTCAGTCACGTGGACGGGTGGCTGGACGCTGGGGACGCGATCCTGCTGGACGGCCAGCTCAACCGCGTGACACGAATCCTCCGCGAGGGTGGCCAGCGGGGCACCCACGACGCACTGCGCGCGATGTCCCTTGGGGTTCTCGCGAATCCGGGGCGCGCACTACAGGTTCTGCAAGCCGACCTGATGGACCACCTGCCCGAAGACCCGGACGAGTTCGAGGACTGCATCCGCGCCGGGCAGCCAGGGCACGCCTGCGGCATGATCACCGTCGATCCCGACCTCCTCCTCCCCACTGCGGAACTCGTGGTGCACCTCACGGACACCACACTGGCTGGTGGCGACGGTCCGGCTCGCGTGGAGAAGGTCGGCCCGATGCTGGCCCAGTGGGCAGCCGAGATGCTGCGCAACCACCGGGTCGGCGTGCGTCCGGTCGTGGACGCGAACCGGACCGCAGCCAGCGATGCCTACGAAGCGCCGGACAGGCTGCGCCAGGCTGTCCAACTACGCAATCCCAATGAGGTCTTCCCCTGGTCGACGCGTTCGTCCGCCCGGTGTGACCTGGACCACACGGCCCCCTACCACCCCGGCGGACCCCCGGGCCAGACCCGGCTGGAGAACCTCGGACCGTTGACCCGGTTCGTGCATCGTGCGAAGACCCACGGGGGCTGGAAACTCGACCAACCCGAATCAGGTCTGTTCGTCTGGACCAGCCCGCTCGGGCACCGCTATCTCGTCACGCGTTCCCACACGATCGCGCTGGACGCTCCGGAGGAAGTCGTCCCCCTCGTCGCCTGATCGAACACACCCACCTGCTCGCGTGCGGAATCCGTGCGGGCTCACGCGGTCGAATGTGTGCGTCCAGCGGAGGCACTGGATTCTTTCCCAGACGGGAAACGACCATGGATTCACTGATCACGCGATTCCCCTGTGCCCCCGTGGGGGAAGCAAGGGAGCAGCGCCCGGTGGGGGTGAGCCTGCTGGGTTACCCGGACCGGGCCATCGAGCGTGGGCTCGGGATCGCACGGGCAGGCGACAGCACCGGGCGCAACCGGGAAGGCATCTTGGCGATCACCTCGTCCCCAGCCATCGTCAGCGTCCCGGGGCTTCCGCCGTGAACAGGTCCTCGGCCCGGGCCGGGTAGAGGGGCACGACGTCCTCGCCGCCGCCGAACCGCCGCCAGACCACCGGCAGGACGGTCCCGTCGATCTCGGTCATCGTGGCGCCCTCAAGGGCGGGCGGCGGGTCCAACAGTCCCGTCCAGACGAAGACGATCTCGTGCCCGAGCTCGCCCTCGTAACGGAAGATGTTCTCCACGACGCCGAGGAAGCGCAGGTCGTCGATGCGGGCACAAAGTTCCTCGTCCACCTCGCGGATGATGCACTCACGATGGGTCTCCCCCAACTCGACCGAGCCGCCAATCAACCGGTGGAAGCCCTCGGGGTTCTCCAGCGACGGTCCACTGACGCTGACCGCGTGCGCGGTTCCTTCCGGGTTTGGGGCAATGAGCATCGCCTTGACGCGGATGCGCGACCTGTTCACTTCCCGAGCAGCCTCACTCATCAGTCCTCCGTGAACTGGGCGTGGTACAGCTCGGCGTACGGACCCCCGGCGGCCAGCAGCTCGTCATGAGTGCCGTGCTCGACGATGCTCCCCTGCTCCACCACCAGGATCTGGTCGGCGGCCCGCACCGTCGACAGCCGGTGCGCGATCACGACGCTGGTGCGGTTGGCCATCGCGGTGTCCAGGGCCCGTTGCACGGCCACCTCCGACTCGCTGTCCAGGTGCGCGGTCGCCTCGTCGAGGACGACGATCGGCGGTGCCTTCAACAACAACCGGGCGATCGCCAGCCGCTGCCGCTCGCCACCGCTGAGCCGGTAGCCGCGCTCCCCGACCATGGTGTCCAGCCCGTCCGGCAGCCGGTCCACCAGCTCCAGCACCTGCGCCGCAGCCAGGGCCGCGCGCATCTGCTCCTCGGTGGCCTCGGGAGCGCCGTAGGCCAGGTTGTTGCGGATCGTGTCGTGGAACATGTGCGCGTCCTGCGTCACATAGCCCACCATCTGCTGCAGCGAGGCCAGGGTCAGCTCCCGCACGTCGTCCCCGCCGACCCGCACGGCACCCTCGGTGACGTCATAGAGCCTGGTCAGCAGGTTTGTGATCGTCGTCTTGCCCGACCCGGACGGCCCCACCAGCGCCAGCGTCTGCCCGGGACTGACGTGGAAGTTGATCCCGTGCAGCACTTCGGTGTTGCGGGCCTCGACGCCGGGGGTCACCGGTTCCAGCGACGACAGCGACACCTCCTCGGGCTCGGGGTAGGTGAAGTGCACCCGGTCGAAGTCGATGGACGCCTGCCCGGACGCGGCATGGGCGCCCGGACGGTCGGCCACCAGCGGTTCGACGTCCAGCACCTCGAAGACCCGCTCGAAGCTCACCAGCGCGCTCATCACGTCCACCCGCACATTGGTCAGCTGCACCAGCGGCCCGTAGAGCCTGGCCAGCAGGCTGGCGAGCGCGGTCAACGTGCCCACGGTGATGGCGCCGCGAATGGTCATCACGCCGCCCGCGCCGTAGACCAGCGCGGTCGCCAGCGCCGCGACCAGCGTCAGCGAGGTCATGAAGTATCGTCCGACCAGGGCGATCCGGACGTTCGTCTCTCGCGCCGCGCCGGCCTTGTCGGCGAACAGCCGGTGTTCCTCCGACGGACGTCCGAACAGCTTGACCAGCAGCGCACCGGAGACCGTGAACCGCTCGGTCATGATCGCGGACATGTCCCCGTTCAGCTGCATCGAGTCACGGGTCAGGTCGGCCAACCGGCCGCCCACGATGCGTGCGGGCACCAAGAAGATCGGCAGCATCACCAGCGACGCCAGGGTCAGCTGCCAGTTCAACGCCAGCATGGCGGCCAGCACCAGCACCAGTTGGATGATGTTGCTCACCACGCTCGACAGCGTGGACGTGAACGCGCGCTGCGCCCCGAGAACGTCCGACTGCAGGCGGCTGACCAGCTTGCCGGTGTGGGTGCGGCTGAAGAAGGCCAGCGGCATCGAGGTGACGTGGTCGAAGACTTGGGTGCGCAGGTCGAAGATCAGGCCCTCGCCGATCCGCGCGGAGCACCAGCGGTTCAGGATCCCGATGCCCGCCTCGATGACGGCCAGCACCCCCACCACGGCCGCGAGGGTGATGACCAGCCGGCTGTTCCCCTTGAGCACGCCCTCGTCGATGATCGACTTGAACAACAGGGGCGGGGCGACGGCCAGCACCGCGTCCAGCACGATGCAGACCCCGAAGACGGCCAGCAGCCCGCGGTAGGGCCTGCCATAACCGATGACGCGACGCACGGTGCCGGGCGCGAGCCGATGACTCTTCACCGACTGGTCCTTGCGCAGGCCACCCATCACGCCGCCGCCTGCACGGCCCATGCCCATCCCCATGCTCACGCTGGCTGGCTCACTTCCGCTTGTCGCGCCCGTTCTTCTTGCCGGGCTTCTTCTTGTCTGCCGTGCTCTTGGCCTTGCCGGACGTGCTCTTCTCGGTCTTCCTGTCCTTGGCGGACGACGTCTTCGCGGACGACGCCTTGCCTGCGGGCGACTTGTCGGGCCTCTTCTTGTCCGGCTTGCCGCCCTGCTTGTTCTTGTCAGCCTTCTTGGACGACTTCGCCTTCGTGGGCTTCGCCGATTCCTGCGGCGGGAGGGTGGCGGCGTCCGCATCCACCACCTTCTGGGCCGCCACCTCCGGCGCCACGGGGGGCACCGGCACCGGGCGGACGGACGAAGGGATGCGCGCGCGAGCCGCGGGGGAACGAGTGTCCCCACCGCGGGTGCGCAGCACCGCCCCGGCCTCCTTGAGCACCGTCTGCACCCAGCCATAGGAACGGCCCAGGTCGATCGCCAGCGCGCGGATCGATTCCCCGTCCCCGTAGCGAAGAGCCAGGTCGGCGCCGAGCTGGCTGCGCTGTTCACCGACGACGCGGGCGCCGCGGCCCGGCCTGGACGGGGGCTGCGTCACTGCCATGGACGGGCCTTCCTTCGGGGTGGGACGGGTGTGCTGCCACGCTAGTGCGAGTGGGATGGGAGCCGCTAGGCGAGCGAGATCAGCTCAGCATATTCGGGGGTCCACAGGTCCTCGACGCCATCGGGCAGCACCAGCACCCGGTCGGGGTCGAGCGCGTGCACCGCGCCCTCGTCGTGGGTCACGAGCACCACTGCCCCGGCGTAGGTGCGGATCGCGTTGAGCACCTCTTCGCGGCTGGCCGGGTCGAGGTTGTTCGTCGGCTCGTCCAGCAACAGGACGTTCGCCGCGCTGACCACCAGCGTCGCCAGCGCGAGCCGGGTCTTCTCGCCACCCGACAGCACTCGGGCGGGCTTCTCGACGTCCTCGCCGGTGAACAGGAAGGAGCCCAGCACCTTGCGGCACTCGGTCTCGTTCATGTTCGGGGTCGAGGCGACCATGTTCTCCAGCACCGTGGAGTTCAGGTCCAGCAGATCGTGCTCCTGCGCGAAATAGCCGAGCTTCAGCCCGTGGCCGGGGAGCACCTCGCCGGTGTCGGACTCCTCCACCCCGGCCAGGATGCGCAGCAGGGTGGTCTTGCCGGCGCCGTTCAGGCCCAGGATGACGACCTTCGACCCCCGGTCGATCGCCAGGTCCACGCCCATGAAGACCTCGAGTGAGCCATAGGTCTTGGAGAGGTCGTTGGCCGTGAGCGGCACCTTGCCGCAGGGCGCGGGCTCCGGGAAACGGATCTTCGCGACCTTGTCGGCCGCGCGCTCGTCCTCGAGACCGGCCAGCATCCGTTCAGCGCGCTTCTGCATCGAGTGCGCCGCCGATGCCTTGGTCGCCTTGGCGCCGAGCTTGTCGGCCTGGGCGAGCAACTGCGAGGCCTTCTTCTCGGCATTCGCGCGCTCGCGCTTGCGACGCTTCTCGTCGGTCTCGCGCTGCTTGAGGTAGAGCTTCCAGCCCATCGAGTAGATGTCGATCTCGGCGCGGTTCGCGTCCAGATGCATCACCCGGTTCACCGTCGCGTCCAGCAGGCCGGTGTCGTGGCTGATCATGATCAACCCGCCGGGGTAGGTCTTGAGGAAGTCCCGCAGCCAGGTGATCGAGTCGGCGTCGAGGTGGTTGGTGGGCTCGTCCAGCAGCAGTGTGTCTGCGCCGGAGAACAGGATGCGCGCCAGCTCGATGCGGCGGCGCTGACCACCGGACAGGTTGCGCAGCGGCTGCGCCAGCACGCGGTCGGGCAGCGAGAGGTTCGCGGCGATCCGGTGCGCCTCGCTCTCGGCGGCATAGCCACCGGCGGCGACGAACTGGCCTTCGGCCTTCGAGTAGGCGGTCATCGCCTGGTCGCGCTCGTCCCCGGTGGCCGTGCTCATCGCCTGCTCCAGGTCGCGCATCTTGACCAACACGCGGTCCAGCGAGCGGGCCGAGAGGATGCGGTCGCGGGCGATGGTCTCCAGGTCGGGGTCGCGTGGGTCCTGCGGAAGGTAGCCGAGCTGGCCCGAGCGGGTTACCTGGCCGCCGGCGGGGAGCCCCTCCCCCGCCAGGATGCGCGTGAGGGTGGTCTTCCCGGCGCCATTGCGACCGACCAGACCCACCTTGTCGCCGTTGATCACCTGGAAGGAGATGGGTGAGACGAGCAACCGGGCGCCCGCCCTGACTTCGAGATCCTTGACCTGCAGCACGCCGTCCAGTGTTCCATGAGCGCAACCGAGCCCGAAAACCACCGATGTCGGTGGTTTCCGGGCTCGGTTCGAGAACTCTGTCGCCTCAGATCCGGCCGCCGCCACCACCCATGCCCCCGCCGCCCATCTCGCTGGCCGAGGCGGTGTTGGCGGTGACGGTGGTCACCAAGGTGTCGTTGACGTAGACGTCGTAGCTC
Organism: Luteococcus sanguinis; assembly: GCF_039527675.1. Taxonomy (NCBI): domain Bacteria; kingdom Bacillati; phylum Actinomycetota; class Actinomycetes; order Propionibacteriales; family Propionibacteriaceae; genus Luteococcus; species Luteococcus sanguinis. Next base: position 32,187 of record NZ_BAAAKI010000002.1, on the reverse strand, counting down.
TCGCCCGAGGTGATCTCGGAGGTGGAGAACCAGACGGTGCCGAAGTCGGCCTGCGCGGTGTAGGACGCGATCTCGGTGTCGCCGCTCTTCAGCGTCACCACGTCGCCGGACGATCCGGTGGCCGAGGCCATCACCCAGCCCTGGCTGGAGTCGCTGGTGGGCGACTGCGCCATCGACGACGTACCCGCCGCCAGCAGGGTGCCCCCGTTGATCGTCAGGCCGTTGTCGAGGTCGAGTGAGCCATTGCCGCCCTGGGTCGGGCCGGAGACCATCACGGTGCCGCCGGTCATCGTCATGGCACCGGAGTTGGCGTCCAGGCCGTCGCCGCCGACCAGTAGTTCGGTCGTGCCGCCGCTGACGGTGACGCCGGTCTCGCCGTCGCCGGAGGCGTTGATGCCGTCGTCGCTGGTGGTGATCTTGTTGGTGCCGCCGCTGATGGTGATCTGCGGCGCCTCGATGCCCTCATAGGACTGCTCGACGGTGGTGGCGCCGCCCGCGAGGGTGATCGACTGCTCGGCGTGGATGCCGTCGTCGGCCGACTTCAGCGACAGCGTCCCGCCGTCGATGGTGATCTGGCCGTCGCTGTGCAGGGAGTCATCGGCGGCGTCGACCGTCACCGAGCCCTTGCTGACGACGAGGTTGACGCCCGCCTTGAGGCCCTTGGCGGAGGCGTCGTCCGCGACCTGGCTTCCGGAGCCGCCACCGGTGGTGACGTCGACGGTGCCGCCATTGACGACGACGTCGGTGGTGGCCACCAGCCCGTCCCCGCCGGCGGTGGCGGTGATCGTGCCGCCGGTGACCGAGATGTAGCCGCGGTCGGCGTCGGTGTCGTTGTCGGACTTCACCGCGTCGCCCTGGGCGTCCACCGTGACGGTGCCGCCCGTGACGATGACGTAGTCCTGGCCGCGGATGCCGTCGTCGGCGGCCTTGACACTGATGGTGCCCGACTCGATCACCAGGCCGTCGGAGCTCGCGATGCCGTCGTTGGCGGTGCCGGTGACCGACAACGAGCCGTCACCGGTGATCGTCAGGTCGGCCTTGGAGTCGATCGCCGCGGTGGCATCGTCGGTGGACGAGGCAGCGTCGGTGACGGAGTTGGTGGAGCCGTCGGCCAGGATGATGACCGCCTCGTCAGCAGCCGCCACGGAGATGGCCGGGCCACTGGACGAGGTGATGGTGGCGTCGTCGAGGATGACGCGCACCACGCCGTCGGCGGTGGAGTTGACCACGACCTGCCCGGCCAGGGTGCCCGAGAGCTTGTAGGTGCCGGCGGTGGTGATGGTCACGGTCGAGCCGTCGATGGTGACGCCGTCACCGGTGGCGGACGCGGTGTCGCCGTCCAGGGTGATGCTCACGACATCGGACTCGGAGTAGGCCTCGTCGGCGGCGGAGGCGTGGGACTCCTGGTTGTCGGCCAGGACGGTGGCCGCGCTGGCCCCGGCGGTGGCCGAGGTGGTCGACGCGCTGGTGGTCGAACTGGCGGAACTGGACGAGCTGGAGGTCGACGAGCTGCTCGAGGAGGTGCTCGTCACGACGGTGCTGCTGGAGTCGGCGCCGGCGACCGAGCAACCGGTGAGCAGGGTGGCGCCCACCGCCAGGCCGGCGAGGGTCTTGCGCAGGGTCAGGAACTTGGGTGTGGTCTGGTTCATGTCTGGTGTCCTTCTGGTCAGGGGCGGTTCGGCGGGTCAGCGGAAGTGGTGGCGGAGCGTGCGGCTCCAGCGGTTGTCGGGCAGTGAGGGCTCGAGCGCGGCCAGACCTGTGGCGTACTTGGAGATGCGTTGCGGACGATGCCCGAGCCGCCACAGCGCCTGGTCGAAGACGGTCGGGGCGCCAGCGGTCTTGGTCTCGACGACGACCAGGTCGGGGCGGCGAAGGCGGGCACCCCCGCACAGCTCGGCCCAGGCCAGCTCGGTGTCGATGGTGATCCGGGCGTTGCCGGTTGGTGCCAGCAGGGTCTGGCGGGCATAGCGGCTGCGCAACACGGGGCGCAGGTCGTCGACCTCCAGACCTTCGATCCGGGCCGAGTGCAGGACCTCCGCGACGAAGCGTCGAGCCGGGTCGTCCAGCGCGCCGCGGTCGAGCCCGGGGCTGGCGAGGACGCGCTGCTTCGAGGAGTGCTCACCGCGGCGGGTCTTCACCTCGACGAAGCGTGAGCCGGTGTCGAGGTAGTCGCGGGTGCGCACCTTCCAGCGCCGGGAGCGCCCCCAGGCGGCCTGGCGGTAGGAGTCGAGTTCGGGGGTGTCGAAATAGGTGGACTCGTAGCCGAAGCGGTCAGCCCCGTCGATCGTGAGTACGCGGGTGCCGCTGGGCGCCTGCTCCAGGAATCGGGGCAGTTCGTCGCCGAGCAGCACGTACTTGCGGTCGATCCGGGTCATCAGCTCGGCACGCTCGGTCAGTTCGTCCAGCGTGATGGGGTCGAATTCCCACCCCCGCTCCCCGCGCTCCATGTCGGTCTTCCCCGCGAGCTGGCTCATGCGGCGACCCGCTCGAGGCTGGGGATGTTGTCGTCGTGCAGTGCCCGGCGGCCGGCACCGGTCCAGCGGACCTCGGCCCAGGTGGTCTCGTTCACGAAGTCGACGCGCTGCACGGTGACGCCGAGCACCCGTCCACCGAGCATCCCCTCAAGGTGCGCGATGAGTTCGTCCTCGTCGGCCAGGGCACGGTCGACGACGATCACCTGGCGACGGTGTCCCGGGAACAGGCCGGGATGGTCTGCGACGGCCATCACCAGCACGATGGCCGACATCAGCGCGACCGTCATCGCGATCGGAGCGGTGCTCATGCCACCGAGCAGCCCGAGTGCCAAGGCGCTGAAGTAGTAGGCCACCTCGCGCTGGTTGAGTTCGTCGGAGCGGAGACGGATGATCGACAGCACACCGAACAGGCCCAGGCCGAGGCCGGCCCCGATCGCGGAGTCCATCAGGACGCTCGCGACCGCCAGCACGCCGACGTTCACGCCGAGGTAGGCGGTCAGCAGGTCCCGGCGGTGGTGGCGGGGGAAGTACAGGCCAAAGGTCAAGATGCTGATCGCGACCAGGTTGGCGACGATCGGCCAGAGTGCGGCGATGGTCATATCGCTCCTTGAGTGGGTTGGTGGTGGGGGGGTTCGGACAGGCTCCATCAAGCCCGCTGGGTCTGTGGGTTCCCTGTGTGGGCCACCTGGCCGCCCTGTGAGTCGTCGATACATGTCCTGCCTAGTCAGCGCACAGTTCCCGGACAGGGTCGGTGTCCACAGTTTTCCCATGACCACTTCACGAACCAGCCGCCGAGCCATCCTCGGCGGCGCCCTCGGCACCACGCTTCTCGGCGTCGGCGGGGGCACCGCCTGGGCCCTCGACCGCTTCGTCGTGGACCATGCGGAGATCACCAATGCCTCGTCCTACGGCCAGGGCGCCAGCTCGTCCGCGAGCTCGTCGGCCAGTTCGACCGCCACCGCGTCGGCGAGTGAGTCGGCATCGACCACCTCGGCCACCAGCGGCACTCTGACCGAGACCTCCTACACCTCGGACACCGAGCAGATCACCATCACCTCGAAGAGCTCCGGCTCGGGCGACAGCGCCCTTGCCTGGTTCATCGCGGACGTGCAGGTCACCGACGCCACGCTGGTGAAGACCGCCTTCGCCGAGGACACCTTCGGGACGAACATCATCGCCAACCCCTCCGACATCCTCAGCCAGTTCGGGGGCCTGTTCGGCATCAACGGCGACTACTACGGCTTCCGCGAGACGGGCATCGTCATCCGCAATGGCGTCGCCTTCCGCGACTCCGGGGCCCGCCAGGGCCTGTTGCTCACCCGCGACGGGGACATGTCGCTCTACGACGAGACCGCCACCACCGCGAAGCAGTTGGTCTCCGACGGCGCTTGGCAGACCTGGAGCTTCGGCCCCGGCCTGGTGACCGGTGGCAAGGTCATCGACGGCATCGACTCGATCGAGATCGACACCAATGTCGGCAACCACTCCATCCAGGGCAACCAGCCACGTACCGCCGTCGGCACCCTGGGCACCAACCACTTCGTCTTCGTGGCCGTCGACGGACGATCGTCCGGCTATTCCAACGGCCTCACGCTGCCTGATCTGGCCGAACTCATGAAGGGCATCGGCTGCACCGTCGCCTACAACCTGGACGGTGGCGGGTCCACCGCCATGGTCTTCAACGGGTCGCTGGTGAACAACCCGCTCGGCAAGGGCCAGGAGCGCGGTACCTCCGACATCATCTACCTGTCGAAGTGAGCGTGACATGAGTGCCGCAGCAGTCCCCAGCACCCGAGATGTCGTCGTCCTGGTGCCCGCCTACGAGCCGGACACCCGCCTCGCCGAACTCGTCGACACCCTCTCCCGCACCGCCCCGCAACACGAGGTGCTGGTGGTCGACGACGGCTCCGGCCCCGAGTACGACTCCATCTTCGCCCTCGCCGAGGTGGCCGGCGCGACGGTCGTCCGCTTCCCCACCAACCGGGGCAAGGGAGCCGCGCTGCGGGCCGGTTTCGCGTGGGTGCGCGAGCATCGGGCCGGACGAGATGTCGTGTGCGCCGACTGCGACGGCCAGCACACCCCAGCCGACATCCAGTCCGTCGCCGAGGGTCTGCGCAACGACACGGACATGGTGTTGGGGGTGCGGATGTTCACCGGGCAGGTGCCCGCGCGCAGCCGGTTCGGGAACGACGCGACGCGCATCCTGTTCCGCTGGATCACCGGGACCTCCATCCTCGACACCCAGACTGGCCTGCGCGCCTACCCGGCCCGCCTGCTCGGGTGGCTGGAGGGCATCGAGGGCGACCGCTTCGAGTACGAGCTGAACCTGCTGCTGGCCGCCGGGGACGACCACCTAAGCATCACCCAGGTGCCGATCGAGACGATCTACCTTGCCGACAACGAGTCCTCGCACTTCCGGCCCCTGGCCGACTCCGCGCGGATCTACCGTCCGTTGCTGGCCCACGGCCTGCGCCGCAGCGCGCGACAGCTGCGCTTCGCCGCCTCGTCCCTGACCGGTTTCGCGATCGACACCGCCCTGCTGCTGGTGCTGCAGGGCGCCCTCGGGTCCTTGCTGGGCGCCCTGGTGGTGGCGCGGGTGGTGAGTGGCGCGGTGAACTTCACGCTCAACCGGCACTGGGTCTTCCGCGCCGAGAAGCAGCCCCTGGGCCGTTCGCTGTGGCGCTACCTGCAGCTCGCGGTGCTGCTGCTGGTGGCGAACTACCTGCTGATGCTGAGCTTCACCAGCGCCGGGGTCTCATTGCCGATCGCCAAGGTGGCCACGGAGGTGTCCCTGGTGGTGACCAGCTATCTCGGCCAGGCGCTGTGGGTCTTCGCGCGCGGCCACGCTGGGTTGCACCATTCGGGGCTGGAAGAATCTGGGCATGGGACGGACAAGCGGGCGAGCGACGCAGCGGCTGTTCGCCGCGGTGCTGCCATCGCCAGCGGTGGTGCAGTGGCTGGACGACCGGCTGGAGTCGCGACGGCCGGGCTGGGACCTGCGCTGGAACCAGCCGCACCAGTGGCACGTCACGACCGTTTTCTGCCCTGAGGTAGACGACGAGCAGTTGGACGACTTCGTGGACGGGCTGGCCGAGGTGGCGCGCGGGACGGCGCCCTTCGAGCTGGCCATCAGAGGCGGCGGCGCCTTCCCCGAACTCGTCCGGGCCCGCCACCTGATCGCCCTGCTCGACGACCCCGCGGACGGTCTGCCGGAGCTGGCCCGTGGGTCGCGTCGGGCTGCGCGTCGGGCCGGCATCCAGATCGAGTCGAGGCCCTACCAGCCACACCTCACGCTCGCCCGGGCGAACCGTCCGTCCGATCTGTCGGCGTGGGAACCAGTGCTCCAGGATCTGGACGGTCCGCGCTTCGGTGTGGCGGAGTTGGCGCTGGTCCGATCCACGCTCGACACGCGCCAGCACGGGCGTGCGACCCACACTCCGGTTGCTCGTCTACCCCTTGGAGACCATCGCTTCTGACCCCGAGATGGGCCACAATCGTCTTGTGCCGTTGAAAAAGCGAATGGCACCCGATCGGCGGGCGTGTGGATCTTCGTGGGGGAGATCCGCCCCGCCGGTCGTGTTCCGGCCGGACGCGCAGGCGCCGACGGCAGCGATCAGAACCGGGCGTCGAGGTCGGCCCGCATCAGCTGGATCATCTCGTCCAGCACCTCGCGGTAGTGCGTGAGCTCCGAAGGAGCCAGCGAACCGAAGCGACGCTCGTCCGCCTCCGCCAGCAGTGCCCTGGCCTGGTTGAGTCGCTCCCGGCCGTCGTCGGTGATCCGTACCCGCACCAGTCGCTGGTCGTCCTTGTCTCCCACCGTCTCCACCAGGCCCTGCGCAGCCATGCGGGACACCAGGCGTGTCACGTTGCCGCGGGTGCAGAGCAGTTCCTTGGCCACGCTCGAGACGGACGGGTCCTCGGGGTGCTCGTCGGCGGTGCGCAGCAGGTTGTACTGGGTGGGGGTCAGGTCGGCCGCGGCAATGGTGCGACGGTCGCCGTCGTCCAGCACGAGGTAGGCGACGCGCAGCCGCTCAACCAGCTCCTCCATCAGTCCGTCTCCTGCCCATTCCCTTTTTTGGTGACTAGTCACCATAATGGCTCCATTGACCCTGCCCGCGAGCACCAGCAGGATGCCCGGCACCACTGAAGGATGATTGTGTCACCCACTGCCCCACCACCGCTTCCTGCCGCGCATCCTCTACAGGAACCCCACCACGACGGGTCAGCGCTGTACGTCGACCCCGCGCACCCGGCGCTGGGCGAGAAGGTGCGGCTGCGGCTCCGCGTCCCCCATTCCCATCCGGTGACCTCGGTGCACATTCGTCACCTCGCGGACGCCGAACCCCGCTTCGTCGAGGCGCACGAACTGTCGCGCGACGACTGGGAGTCGGTCTGGCAGTGCGAGCTCGTGATGCCCAACCCGACGCTCAACTACCGCTGGATCCTCGCCGGCGGCCCCACCGGCTACGCGTGGGTCAACGGGACGGGCGTGCACACCCGCGACGTCCCCGATGCCGCCGACTTCCGGCTGGTGACTGCCCCCGAACCGGCCGCCTGGACCCGCGATGCCGTCGTCTACCAGATCTTCCCCGACCGCTTCGCGCGTTCGTCCGCAGCCGACGAGCGCGATCTGCCCGAATGGGCCGTCGCTCGCGGGTGGGATGAGCCGGTCAAGCTCGACACCCCCGCCCACGGCAGCGAGTTCGTCTACGGCGGAGACCTGCGCGGCGTCGCCGAACGCCTCGACCACATCGCCTCGCTCGGTGCCGACGTGGTCTACCTGACCCCCTTCTTCCCGTCCGAGTCCAACCACCGCTACGACGCCACCAGCTTCGACCACGTCGACCCGATCCTGGGTGGCGACGAGGCGCTGGTCGAACTGGTCGAGGCTGCCCATGCCCGCGGGATGAAGGTGATCGGCGACTTCACCACCAACCACACCGGCGTCACCCACGAGTGGTTCCAGACCGCACTGGCCGACCCGAACTCCCCCGAGCACGACTTCTACCTCTGGGAACCGGAGGGAAAGTTCGGTTACGCGACCTGGCTCGGGGTGCGCACCCTGCCCAAGCTCAACTTCGCGTCCGAGGCCCTGTTCGAGCGGCTGTTCGGCACCGACGGTGTGATCCGCCGGTGGCTGCGCGCCCCCTATGGTCTGGACGGCTGGCGGGTGGACGTCGGCAACATGACCGGTCGCTACCGCGACCAGGACCACTACCACCAGGTGGCCCGGGCGATGCGCGCCGCCGTGGACGCCGAGGGTGACAAGTACCTCGTGGTCGAGCACGGGCATGACCTGACCGGCGACCTGGACGGCCACGGCTGGCAGGGCGCGATGAACTACACCGGTTTCACCCGCCCGATGTGGACCTGGCTGCGCCACCCCAACGACGCCCCCAAGTTCCTCGGCTCGCCGCTGATGGTCCCCCGCCTCGGCGGTGAGCAGGTCGTCGAGACCATCTCCGAGTTCAGCTCCCACATCCCGTGGAGCGTGCTGCGCCACTCGATGAACCTGATCGGCTCCCACGACACCACCCGCGTGCTGACGCTGGCCCACGGTGACCGGCGGATCGCCGGCGCAGCGGCCGCGATGCTCTACACGATGCCCAGCGTCCCGATGCTGTACTACGGCGACGAGGTCGGCCTCGAGGGCGACTACGCCGAGGACGGGCGCCGTCCCTTCCCCTGGGGTGACGAGTCCGGCTGGGACACCGACCTGCTCGAGCTGTACCGCAGCCTGGGGTCCGCCCGCCGCGAGCTGGACGCGCTGCGCCACGGCGGCCTGCGCTGGGCCGGCGCGAACGACGACGCCATCTGCTTCCTGCGCGAGACCGGAGACCAGCGCGCGCTGGTGGTCGTCAGCCGCGACGCCTTCGGTGAGCTGCGCCTGCCCGCTGCTGCCCTCAAGGGCATCGGCGAGGGACGCGCGGTGATCGGCGGCGGAGTCAGCGTCGACGACCACCAGGTGACGATCACCGACACCGGCTCCCCGGTGACCATCTGGGTCTGGTGACAGCGAGCAAGACACGGACAAGACAC
>NZ_BAAAKI010000002.1:16639-23643 GCF_039527675.1 Luteococcus sanguinis | reverse complement strand
ATCGCCGGGGCCACCCCTCTTTCACGTGCTGTTCGGTTGTGTGGTGACCTCAGGTCACTTGAGCAGCGCCAGGCGGGCCGCGTCGTTCGCGAAGGCCTCCTTGGCGTTGTCCTTGGTGACGACGACCGGATCCTGGGCGTAGACCGGGACGTCGATCTTGCCGTTGTTGGTCTTCTCGGACGGGTCGGGCAGGGTCTCGCCCTTCTGCATGGCGTTGATCAGCGTCACCGTCTGGGAGACCAGCTTGTCGGTGGGCTTGTAGACGGTGCAGTACTGCGTGCCCGCCCACACCAGCGAGACCGACTCGTTCTCGGCATCGAGGCCGGTCACGATCGGGGTGCCGGCGCCGGCCTGCTTGCAGGAGGTGAGGATCGCGCGGGCGATGCCGTCATTGGGCGACAGCACGCCGTCGATCTTCTTGCCCGAGTAGTTGCCCGAGAGCAGCGAGTCCATCCGCGACTGGGCCTTGGCGTTGTCCCAGTCGACGGTGGCGCACTGGGCGAACTTGGTCTGGCCGGAGACGACCGTCAGGGTCTTGTCGTCGATCTTCGGCTGCAGCACGCTCATGGCGCCGGTGAAGAAGTTCGGGGCATTCGGGTCGGCCGGGCCGCCACCGAAGAGCTCGATGTTGTAGGGGCCCTCACCCTTGCTCTTCAGGCCGTCCAGCAGCGCCTGGCCCTGCAGCTCGCCGGTGCGGACGGAGCCGAACTGGATGACGCCGTCAACGGCCTCGGTGTTCTCGATCAGGCGGTCGAAGCCGAGCACCTTGACGCCCGCGTCGTGCGCCTTCTGCAGCACGGTGCCGAGCTGCTTGCCGTCGACGGGGCCGACGACGATGACCTTGGCGCCCTGCTGAACCATGGCGTCGATCTGGGACTGCTGCTGGGTGACCTTGTTGTCGGCGGCCTGGGAGATGACCTTGTAACCGGCGGCAGCGAGCTGCGTCTTGAACATGTCCTGGGCCTCCTTCCAGTTCTGGGTGCCCAGCCACGGCAGCGCGACGCCGATGGTGGATCCGGCGTCGAAGCCGCCCGAGGCAGCGGTGGAACCGCTGGCACCGGCAGCCGCCGTGGTGGTGGAGGTGGAGGAGCCGTCGCGGCCGCCGCCACAGGCGCTCAGGCCCGTGAGGGCAGCGAGTCCGGCAGCGCCGCCGAGCATCGACCTTCTGGTGACCTTCATGGGTGTTTCCTTTCGGTGGGTTTCGGCGTCAGATGCCGGGGTTGGAGGTGGGCATGGTGTTCTCGGAGGTGACCACGGGGCCCTCCGCACTGGGGACGGCATCGGCCGTCGACTGGTTGGCCGCAGCCACGGCTGCAGGAGCGTCGGCCGGCGCCTTGGTGCCGCCGGTCAGGCGTCCGATGATGGAGGGGCGGCCCTGCTGCTTGTTGTAGACGTCGAAGGCGACGGCGGCCAGCAGCACGAGGCCCTTGATCACCGAGGTCTTGTCCTGGCCGACGCCGAGCAGCATCAGGCCGGAGTTGAGCACCGCCATCACGAGGCCACCGATCATCGAGCCGAAGACGGTGCCGATACCGCCGCTGACGGCCGCGCCGCCGATGAAGACTGCGGCGATGACGTCCAGCTCCCAGTTGGTGCCGTCCAACGGGCCGGCAGCGGTGGAGCGGCCGAGGAAGAGGATGCCCGCGAGACCGGCCAGGAAGGACATGTTGAGCATGACCAGGAAGTAGGTGCGGGCGGTGTTGACGCCGGACAGCGCGGCGGCGGCCTTGTTGCCACCGACGGCGTAGACATGGCGGCCGAAGCGGGTGCGCTCGGTGATGATGTAGTAGATGCCGACCAGACCCAGCAGGATCACGCCGGGCACCGGGAAGGAGGTGCCGGGACGACCGGAGCCGAAGACCCAGGTCAGGTACAGGATGACGGCGCAGACCAGCGCGATGCGGATCAGGCTGATGCCCATCGGCGCCTCGCCACCGCGGGCGGCCAGCTGGCTGCGACGACGCAGCTCGGAGACGATGAAGCCTGCGCAGAGCAGCAGGCCGAGCAGCAGGGTGGAGTTGTTCATGTTGGTGAAGCCGGGGCCCCACTCGGGCAGGTAGCCGGCGCCGAACTTCTCCAGCTCCGGCGGGGCGGCCATCGAGATCGAACCGGAGACCCAGATCACCAGGCCGCGGAAGATCATCATGCCGGCCAGCGTCGTGATGAAGCCAGGGATCCCCACCTTGCTGAGGAAGAAGCCATGCCAGGCGCCGATCGCGCAGGCCAGCAGCAGGCCGAGGATCACGGCGAGGATCCAGTTCAGGCCGTGGTTGGTGGCCAGGATCGAGACGACCATGCCGACGAAGCCGGCCACAGAACCGACCGACAGGTCGATCTGGCCGATGACGATGACCATCACCATGCCCAGCGCCATGATCAGCACGTAGGCATTGCCGATGATCAGGTTCTGCAGGTTGGAGGCGGTGAGCATGCGGCCATCCGACTTCCACTGGAAGAACAGGGCCAGCACGACCATCGCCAGCACCATCGTGTACTGCTGGAGGTTGTTACCGAGGACTTGCTTCACTGCTTTCACTGGAGTGCTCCCTGGCTTGCTGAGGTGGCGGTGGTGGTCATGCGGCGCATCAGGCTCTCCTGGTCCGCATCCTTGGCGTCGAGGCAGCCGGTGATGGCGCCCTCGCAGATGGTGTAGATGCGGTCGCTGATGCCGAGCAGTTCGGGCAGTTCGGACGAGATGACGATGACCGCCTTGCCCTCGTCCGCCAGCCGGTGGATCAGCTTGTAGATCTCGTACTTGGCGCCGACGTCGATGCCGCGGGTGGGCTCGTCGAGGATCAGCACCTTGGGTTGGGGGTACATCCACTTGGCCAGCACGACCTTCTGCTGGTTGCCGCCCGACAAGGTGGCCACGCCGACGCCGGTGGAGGGCGTCTTCACCCGCAGGTCCTTGCGGTACTGCTCGGCGACCTCGGCCTCGCGGGTCAGGTTCAGCAGGCCGTGGCGGACCAGGTCCTTGAGGTTGGCCGCGCTGATCGTCGTCTTGATCGAGTCGAGCAGGTTCAGGCCCAACTGCTTGCGGTCCTCGGTGACATAGGCGATGCCCAGGTCGATCGCCTGCTGGACGGTCTTGGGGGCGACCTCCTTGCCGTCCAGCACCATGGTTCCGGAGTGGTAGATGCCGTAGCTGCGGCCGAAGATCGAGCGCGCGAGCTCGGTGCGCCCGGCACCCATCAGGCCCGCGAAGCCGACGATCTCCCCCGCACGGACGTTGAAGGACGCGTGCTTGGTGATCATCCGGCCGGGCACGTCAGGGTGCTCGACATTCCAGTCGCGCACCTCCAGCAGCACCTGGCCGGGGTTGGACTCGTGGTCGGGGTAGCGGTTCTCGATCGAGCGGCCGACCATCGCCCGAATGATGCGGTCCTCGTCCACCTGGCCGGCGACCACGTCGTAGGTCTCCACCGTCTTGCCGTCGCGGATGACGGTGACGGCATCGCTGACCGCAGCGATCTCGTTGAGCTTGTGGGAGATCATGATCTGGGTGATGCCCTTGGCCTTCAGGCCTCGCATCAGGTCGAGCAGGTTGGCCGAGTCGTCCTCGTTGAGGGCGGAGGTGGGCTCGTCCAGGATCAGCAGGCGGACGTTCTTCGACAGCGCCTTGGCGATCTCCACCAGTTGCTGCTGGCCGACGCCGAGGCGTTTGATCGGGGTGTTCGGGTCGATGTCCAGGCCGACTCGGGCCAGCAGGTCGATCGCGCGGTTGCGCGCCTGCGCCCAGTCGATCAGGCCGCCCTTGACGACCTCGTCGCCCAGGAAGATGTTCTCGGTGATCGACAGCTCGGGCACCAGGGCCAGCTCCTGGTGGATGATCACGACACCCTCGTGCTCGGAGTCCTTGATCCGGCCGAAGTTCATCACCTTGCCGTCGAGAACGATGTCGCCGCCATAGGTGCCGTGCGGGTAGACACCCGAGAGCACCTTCATCAGGGTGGACTTGCCCGCACCGTTCTCGCCACAGATGGCGTGGATGTCAGCCTTGCGCACCCGCATCGTGACGTCGTCCAGGGCCTTGACGCCCGGGAACTCCTTGGTGATGTGACGCATCTCCAGGATGACGTGTTCGTCATCGACCATGTCGTCTCCTTTGACCAGGGCACCGCCGGAACCGGCCGGTGCTGCTGAACGAAAAGGTACGCCGAGAGCGTCCTTGGCGTCACTAAATGAAGCCAAGAGTGACCAAACCGTGACAAATGAGCCGGAAGGCTTGCTTCACCTCGGTCGGTTGACTTCTGGAGGTGAATGGACGGACGATCTAGGAACCAACGAGTGATCTGCCCAGCAACAACAACGTGACAAGGAGGTCCGCGTGCTCGCCCCCGGTTCGCAGTCCTCCCTGCGCGAGGCGAATGCGCTGCGCATCCTCGAGGCCGTGCGCACCTTCGGCGGCATCACCCAGGTGGAGCTCGCTGCTGCAACCGGCCTCTCGCCAGCCACTGTGTCCAACATCGTCAAGCAGCTGGAGCGCGACGGCATCGTCGCGACCTCGGCCACCACCCGCTCCGGGCGCCGCGCCCAGCAGGTCTCGCTGGTGCCTTCCTCCGGCCTGTCGCTGGGCGTGCACATCACCCCCCGCTCGCTGGACCTCTACCTGGCCGACGCCTCGCACGACGTCCAGCTCGCCCGCCGGTTGCCGCTGCCGGAGGGCCATCGGCACGACACCACCCTCGACCGAGTCGCGCTGCTGGTGGGTGAGGCCTCGGACGACGTGGGCGCGAGCGTGGACGACGTGGTCAGCATCGGGGTGGCCCTGCCCCAGGCGATGACCGCCCGCGCCAGCGCCGCCTCGCTGACCGGCTGGGAGGACGTCGACATCGTCGACACCCTGCAATGGCGGCTCGGACGCCCGGTCGCACTCTCCTTCTCCGCCGACGCCGCCGCGGTGGCCGAGTCACGGTACGGGGCGCTGCGCGGGTCGGGCACCTCGCTGTACGTCCGGGTGGGCGACACCGTCGAGGCCTCGATCCTGTTCGACGGCCGCCCCCACACCGGTGCCTTCGGGCCGGCCGGCGCCATCGGGCACGTCCAGGTCGACCCCGCGGGACGGATCTGCCGCTGCGGTGCCCGCGGCTGCCTCGACACCGTCGTCTCCGTGGACGCGTTGGCGGACCTGTTGCGGCTCAGCCACGGCCCGATGACCATGCGGCAGATCGTCTCGGGCGCCAAGCGCGGGGACGCGGGCTGCCGCCAGGTGCTGGCCGACACGGGCGCCGCCATCGGTCCAGTCATCGCCAACAGCGCGACCGTGCTCGGGCCGACCCGCATCATGGTCGGCGGCGAGCTGGCCAGCGCCGGCGAGGTCTTCCTCTCCCCCATCCGGGACGCGCTGCGAGCCCGTCCGCTACTGTCCGGGGACGACCTGCTCGTCGACGGCGAGAGCTTGGAGCATGCCGAGGCCATGGGGGCCTCGGCGCTCGCACTGGACCAGTTGGAACTGCCCCTCAGCCCAGGAAAGGGATCGTGATGGCCGACCTGCTCCGCGTCCGGGGTGTGGCGAAGTACTTCGGCGGCGTCCAGGCGCTCGTCGGGGTCGACCTCGACGTGCACGCCGGTGAGGTGGTCGCGCTCGTTGGGGACAATGCGGCTGGCAAGTCGACGCTCGCGCGGATGCTGGGCGGCGTGCATGGCCCTGATGCCGGGACGATCTGGTTCGACGGACGCGAGGTGCACATCGCCTCCCCGCGCGCCGCGACCAAACTGGGGATTGCCTCGGTCTTCCAGAGCGACCAGCTCGTCGACAACCTGGACGTGGTCGAGAACCTCTTCCTGGGCCAGGAACTGCGCCGCCGGTCCGGTCTGATCGACAAGCACGCGATGACCGACCAGGCCCGCGGGCACCTCGGCGCGCTCAGTGCCCGGATCCCCGACCTCACCGTCCCGCTGCGGAACCTCTCGGCGGGCCAACGCCAGTGCGTCGCGATCGCCCGCACCCTGGTCAGCGACCCCCGGCTGGTGATCCTGGACGAGCCTACGGCTTCACTCTCGGTCGGCCAGACCGCCGAGGTGCTCGGCTACGTCGAGGAACTGCGCGACCGCAACCTGGGCGTCATCTTCATCAGCCACAACCTCACCGACGTCCGCGCGGTCGCCGACCGGGTTGAGGTGCTGCGTCACGGCCGCAACAACGGTTCCTTCAACGCTCGCGACGCCAGCTACGAGGCCGTGATCGCCGCCATCACCGGCGCCACCCACACCTGACTTCGGTTGGCCTTCGGTCGTTCGAAGCTCCGAAAACATTGCCAGGTAAGCGATCCATGGGGTCCCAGCATTCACTTTCGGCCACTGTTATCTGCCGTGCATATACATGCCCCATGCGGCCGCATAATCTGCGAGAAGCCCTTAGGGGAAGAGCCGCGGGGCACTAGCGAGAGGCACCAAATGACTCGACGAACAACTCTTACCGCTGCGCTCACGGGAGCTGGACTCTTGGCCGCCTCTGCGAGCCTGCAGCCTGCCCAAGCAGTTACGGTCAACCAACACGTCAGCTGGGTGTGCGACGTTTACGGCACTGCGGACTGGAACCTGCGAGACGGGCAGCCCATGCACGCCTGTAACCTGGAGGTCGGCGGAATCTACGTGAATTCCTACTCCGATGGGCGGCTTACACAGCACATCAAGGTGAACTGGGGCCAGGATTACAGCCAAGGACCAACGGTGTCCGTATCAGCCGTAAAATGCGTGATTTGGTGGTCAAGCGCGCTGGCCATCGTCCTCACCACCAAGGGGACAGGTGCGAAAGTCCTTGTCGCAACAAGTACGCTCTCTGGGTTTAAGAGATGCTGACTCTCGGGTAGCCAGGGAGAATGCGTACGTTTCCCTGCTTTGGACAACCCAGACCAGCTTCGGACAACCCAGGCCAGTCAGTGCTCAGCTTCCGACCGCCGTCAGCGTCGGCTGGAACCCAACGAGTCGGCCACTGCGGGAGCGAACCGAGCGCCTAAAGCGGGAGGTGTCCGCTTCCAGCCGACACCCGAAGTGAGCCCGAG
>NZ_BAAAKI010000002.1:0-16590 GCF_039527675.1 Luteococcus sanguinis | reverse complement strand
TGGTTCTCGGGCTCACTTCGGGTGTCGGCTGGGCTCAGACGTTGAACCCGATGGCGCGCAGCTGCTCGCGTCCGTCGTCGGTGATCTTGTCCAGCGACCACGGCGGCAGCCAGACCCAGTTGATCGTCGCGGAGTTGACCAGGCCCTCGAGCACCGCATGGGTGTCGTACTCGATCCGGTCGGTCAGCGGGCAGGTTGGGCTGGTCAGCGTCATGTCCAGCGTGCAGTTGTTCTGCTCGTCGACATGGATGCCGTAGACCAGCCCGAGGTCGACGACGTTGACCATCAGCTCGGGGTCGACGACGTCGCGCATGGCCTCCTCGACGTCCTCGACGGACGCAACGCGCGCGGGCGCATCGATGTCGGGCAGCTCGTCCTTCACGAGGTCGCTGGGACGCTGCGCGTCCGCTTGGGTGCTCTCGGTCACCTCGGTGCTCCTGTCTGGTGGTGGTTCAGGGGTGTGTGGATCTGGGTGGGCTCAGGCGTTCTCGGCCTGCGCCCGCAGGATCGCGTCGCGCGCGGCGGACCAGCCGAGCATCGCGCACTTCACGCGGGCCGGGAACTGCGAGACGCCGACGAAGGCTATGCCGTCCCCGAGGCGGTCCTCGTCGGGCTCGGCCTTGCCGCGGGACTGCATCATCTCGAGGAACTCGTCGTGCAGCGCCAGCGAGTCGGTGACGTCGCGGCCGATCAACAGGTCGCTCATCACCGAGGTCGAGGCCTGGGAGATCGAGCAACCCTCGCCGTGGTAACTGATGTCGGCGATGGTGTTGCCGTCCAGTTGCGCGCGCAGGGTGAGCTCGTCGCCACAGGACGGGTTCACGTGGTGCACCTCGACCTGGTAGGGCTCGCGCAGCCCGGAGTTCAGCTTCTCGCGGTAGTGCTCCAGGATGATCTCCTGGTACATCTGCTCGGGGTTCATCTCGTCATGCACCTCCCTTGTCGTGGTCGTCGTCGGCACCCAGCTGGGCGTTGGCGGGCTCGGTCGCGCGCGCTTGGCGGCGACGGATCCGTCCGCCGCTGGCCCCGGCGGCCTTGCCGCTGAAGAAGTCCCGCGTGTAGTCGATGGCATCAACCAGCGCGTCCACCTCCTCCAGCGTCGTGTACAGGTAGCCGGACGCGCGCACGGACGACTGGATACCCAGCCGGTCGTGCAACGGACGCGCGCAGTGGTGACCACCGCGCACCGCGATGCCACGGCCGTCCAGCAACTGCATGATGTCGTGCGGGTGCACGCCGTCCAGGGTGAAGGCCACGGCGCCGCCGCGCTCGTCCATCATCGTCGGGCCGAGGATGCGCACGCCCTCGGTCTCGCGCAGCCGCTCCAGAAGGTGCGCGGTGATCTCGTGCTCGTGCGCCGCCACGGCGTCCATCCCGATGCCACTGAGGTAGTCGACCGCCGCGCCCAGCATGGTGGCCTGGGCGATGGGCGGGGTGCCGGCCTCGAAGCGGTAGGGCGGGGGGGCGAAGGTCGAGCCAGTCATCTTGACCACCTCGATCATCTCGCCGCCACCGAGGAAGGGCGGCAGCTGCTCCAACAGCGCCATCCGTCCCCAGAGCACGCCGATGCCAGTCGGACCGCACAGCTTGTGGCCGGTGAAGGCCAGCAGGTCACAGCCCAGCGCGGTGACGTCGGTCGGCTGCTGCGGGACGCCCTGCGAGCCGTCGACCACCATCATCGCGCCAACGCCGTGCGCCAGGTCGGCCACGGTGCGCACCGGGTTGACGGTGCCGAGCACATTGCTCACCCAGGTGATCGAGACCACCTTGGTGCGCTCGTTGATCAGGTTCTCGGCCGCGGCCTTGTCGAGGTCGAGACGCCCCTCATCGGTGATGTCGAACCAACGCAGGGTGGCACCGGTGCGCTCGCACACCAGCTGCCAGGGGACGATGTTGGAGTGGTGCTCCATCACCGAGACCACGACCTCGTCGCCGGGCCCGAGCTTCGCGCCCAAGGTGTTCGCGGCCAGGTTCAGCGCCTCGGAGGCGTTCTTGGTGAACACGACCTCACCGGGCTCGGCGGCACCGATGAAGGCGGCCACCTTCGCTCGTCCGCCCTCGAAGGCCTCGGTCGCCTCGGTGCCCAGCAGGTGCATGGCGCGCGCGACATTGGCGTTGTGCTGCAGGTAGTGCTCGCTCACCGCCTCGACGACCTGACGGGGCTTCTGCGAGGTGTTCGCCGAATCGAGGTAGACCAGCGGCCGCTCCCCCACCCTGCGATCGAGGATGGGGAAGTCGGCCCTGATGGTCGACACGTCGTAGGTCACGTGTCCTTCTTCCATGGTTGGTGTTGTGAGGGGTTGACCCTCACGAGGTGTCAGGCCAGGGCGGCAGCGGCCGCGGCGGCCTTGACGTACTTCTCGTAGCCCTCGGCCTCGAGCTGGTCGGCCAGCTCCTTGCCACCCTCGGCGACGATGTGGCCATCGACGAAGACGTGGACGTGGGTGGGGTTCACGTAGCGCAGGATTCGGGTGTAGTGCGTGATCAGCAGCAGCGCGCGGTCACCCTGCTCGGAGTAGCGGTTGATGCCCTCCGAGACGATGCGCAACGCGTCGATGTCCAGACCCGAGTCGGTCTCGTCGAGCAACGCGACCTTCGGGTTCAGCAACTCGAGCTGGGCGATCTCGTGGCGCTTCTTCTCGCCACCGGAGAAGCCCTCGTTGACCGAACGCTCGGCGAACTCGGCCTCCAGCTGCATCCTGCCCAGACCCTCCTTCACGTCCTTGATCCAGGTGCGGACCTTGGGGGCTTCGCCGTCCAGCGCGGTCTTGGCGGTGCGCAGGAAGTTCGAGACGGAGACACCCGGGATCTCGACGGGGTACTGCATGGCCAGGAAGAGGCCAGCGCGAGCCCGCTCGTCCACGCTCAGCGGCACCATGTCCTCACCATCGAGCAGCACCTGGCCCGAGGTGATCGTGTACTTGGGGTGGCCGGCGATGGCGTAGGCCATGGTCGACTTACCGGAGCCGTTGGGGCCCATGATGGCGTGCACCTCGCCCGGGTTCATGGTGAGGTTGACGCCCTTGAGGATCGGCTTGGGGCCGGTCTCGGTCGCGACGTCGACGTGCAGGTCGATGATCTCCAGCTTGGCCATGTCAGTTCTCCTTCTCGAACGCGGCAACGGCCGCGGAATCATTCGTGTCAATGGGGTTGTCGAGGTCGACCAGGACGCGACCATCGCTCACCTGGGTCGGGTAGACGGGGACGGGTTGGGTGGCGGGCAGGTTGAGCGCCCGGCCGGTACGCAGGTCGAAGGTGGAGCCGTGCAGGTAGCACTCGATCGAGCAGGACGTCTGGTCGACGTCCCCCTCGCTCAGCTCGACCTTGCCGTGGCTGCACTCGTTGGTGATGGCGAAGACCTCCCCGCCCACCTTCACGATGGCGAGCTCGATGTCACCGGCGCTCACTGCCAGAGGCAGGTCGCCGAGCTCGTCGAGTGCGCACACGTCGACCGGGCTCATACGCCAGCTGCCTGGGTCTGGGTCTGGGTCTGGGGAGCGTCGACGATGGCGAGCTCCTTCTCCACGGCCGCCATCAGGCGCTCCTCGACGACCGGGACGCCAATCCGGCGCACGATGTCGACGAAGAAGCCATGCACCACCAGGCGACGGGCCTCGGCCTCGGAGATGCCACGGCTCATCAGGTAGAAGAGGTGGTTGTCGTCGAAGCGTCCGGTGGTGGACGAGTGGCCGGCGCCGGCGATCTCTCCGGTCTCGATCTCCAGGTTCGGCACCGAGTCGGCCCTGCAACCGTCGGTGAGCACCAGGTTCTTGTTGCTCTCGTAGGTCTCGATGGCCTCGGCCACCTTGCGGATCAGCACGTCGCCGATCCACACCGAGTGCGCACCCTCGCCCTGCAGCGCGCCGCGGTAGTCCACATTGCTCTTGGTGTGGGGGGCGTTGTGGTCGACGAAGATGCGGTGCTGGATGTGCTGCCCGCCGTCGACGAAGTAGAGCCCGTACTGCTCCAGCTCGCCGCCGGGGCCGGCATAGCGAACATCCTCCTGCAGGCGGATGGCCTTGCCACCCAGCGAGCAGGTGACCATCTTGACGCGCGCGTCGCGGCCAACCATGACCGAACGCTGGCCGCCGTGAACGGCCTCGTCGTCCCAGTCCTGAACGGTGACGAAGTTGACCTCAGCGCCGTCGCCGACCACCAGGTCGGTCTTCTCGGAGTAGGAGGCAGCGCCCTCGTAGCGCAGCACGATCGTCACCTTGGCGAAGTTGCCCACCGTGACGAGCACCCGGTCACGAGCCTCGCCGCCCTCGCCCTTGCCGACGAACACGATCGGCTCGTCGATCACTGCATCGGCGGGGATGTCGATCCGAGTGTTGTGGGTGGCCTGCTTCGCTGCCAGCGCCGACACGCGGTCGACGGGGGCCTCGACGGCCAGCTCCTGCGCCTGTTCGGCCGAGATGCCGGTTACCGTCACACCCTCGGGGAAGGTGCCGGACCAGTCCAGCGAGGTCGCCTGCTCCTGCTCGGCGAGCAGGCCGCCGAACTCCTTCATCGGGGTGAAGCGCCAGATCTCCTCACGTCCGGTCGGCACCGGGTGGTCGGCGAGGTCCCACGAGGGAGTGGGGTGCAGATGGCTGGCGATCGTCTCGATGGCGTCGGCCACGTTGGGCTGGGCAGCCGCCTGGGCGGGGTTGACCGCCTGGGTCTGCGCACCCTCCGGCGTGGTCACGGCCAGGCCGTCGTCGGGGACGCCGACCGGCTTCTGGTCCACGGAGGTGTTCGGGTCGAGGCCGTCAGGCCGCAGGTCCGTGCTGGTGTTGGTCACAGTTTTCCTCGTACTGGCTATGTCGTACTGGTGGGTTCGTGGACTGGTTGGGGTGGGCGTCAGCCCACGGCGCCTTCCATCTGCAGCTCGATGAGCCGGTTGAGCTCCAAGGCGTACTCCATCGGCAGCTCGCGCGCGATCGGGTCGACGAAGCCGCGCACGATCATCGCCATCGCCTCGTCCTCGCCGAGACCGCGCTGCATCAGGTAGAAGAGCTGGTCGTCGGAGACCTTCGAGACGGTGGCCTCGTGGGCCATCGACACGTCGTCCTCACGCACGTCCACGTAGGGGTAGGTGTCGGAGCGGCTGATCGTGTCGACCAGCAGCGCGTCGCACTTCACCGAGGAGGCCGAGAAGGAGGCACCCTCCTGCACCTCGACCAGCCCGCGGTAGGACGAACGGCCACCGCCACGCGCGACCGACTTGGAGATGATCGAGCTGGAGGTGTGCGGCGCGCAGTGCACCATCTTCGAGCCGGCGTCCTGGTGCTGGCCCTCGCCCGCGAAGGCGATGGACAGGGTCTCTCCCTTGGCGTGCTCGCCCATCAGGTAGACGGCCGGGTACTTCATGGTGACCTTGGAGCCGATGTTGCCGTCGATCCACTCCATCGTCGCGCCCTCCTCGCAGGTGGCGCGCTTGGTGACGAGGTTGAACACATTGTTCGACCAGTTCTGGATCGTGGTGTAGCGCACGCGTGCGTTCTTCTTCACCACGATCTCGACCACGGCCGAGTGCAGTGAGTCCGACTTGTAGATCGGGGCGGTGCAGCCCTCGACGTAGTGCACGAAGGAGCCCTCGTCGGCGATGATCAGCGTCCGCTCGAACTGGCCCATGTTCTCGGTGTTGATGCGGAAGTAGGCCTGCAGCGGGATCTCGACGTGGACGCCCTTGGGGACGTAGATGAACGAGCCACCCGACCAGACGGACGTGTTCAGCGAGGCGAACTTGTTGTCACCGACGGGAATGACGGTGGCGAAGTACTCCTGGAAGAGCTCCGGGTACTCCTTCAGCGCGGTGTCGGTGTCGAGGAAGATGACGCCTTGGCGCTCCAGCTCCTCGTTGATCTTGTGGTAGACGACCTCGGACTCGTACTGGGCGGCCACGCCAGCCACCAGGCGGGCCTTCTCGGCCTCCGGGATGCCCAGCCTGTCGTAGGTGTTCTTGATGTCCTCGGGCAGGTCCTCCCACGACTGGGCCTGCTTCTCGGTGGAGCGGACGAAGTACTTGATGTTCTCGAAGTCGATCTCCGACAGGTCGGCACCCCAGGTGGGCATCGGCTTGCGGTCGAACAGCTTCAGGCCCTTGAGGCGCAGGTCCAGCATCCACTGCGGTTCGTTCTTCAGCTGCGAGATGTCACGGACGACGTCCTCGTTCAGGCCGCGCTTGGCCGACGCGCCGGCGGTGTCACTGTCGTGCCAGCCGAAGCGGTAGTTGCCGAGGGCGTCCAGGTGTTCGTCCTGGGTCTGGCCCAGTCCGGGTGCGAGCTGCTTCTCGACATTCTGCGTTGTGGTCATGTCAGTTCTCCTTGTGGTCGATCGGCTGGCCGGTGCCCTGGACGGGACGGACCTTGTCGAGGTCGGGGACATTGGTGGTGCACACGCCATGGCCGTGCGCAATGGTGGCCAGACGCTGGACGTTCTGGCCGAGCAGGCGACCGAATACCTTCGTCTCGATCTCGCAGAGCTGGGGGAACTCCTCGGCCACGTGGGCGACCGGGCAGTGGTGCTGGCACAGCTGCTCACCGGTACTGGCCGGCTTCACCGACGCGACGTAGCCGTCGGCGTTGAGTGCCTCGGTGAGCGCCTCCAGCGGCGTCGCCTCGGGACGACCGGCGCGGATGCGGTGGTAGTTCTGCTCGACGGCGGCGACGCGGCCCTCGGCCAGGCGGGTCAAGGCATCGGGACCCGCGGCGCTGGCGAGCTGGCGCAGGGCGGCGATCGCCAGTTCGTCGTAGGCCTGGTAGAAGTGCGTCCGCCCCGCGTCGGTCAGGGCGAAGACCTTCGCCGGACGACCGCGGCCGCGGGTGCCATAGACGCGCTGCTCGGAACCGACCACCTGGCCCTGTTCCAGCAGCACGCCGAGATGCCTGCGGATGGCGGCGGGGGTCAGGCTGAGCCGCTCCCCCAGCGCCGCCGCGGTGCTGGGACCGTGGGTCAGGATGGAGCGCGCCACGCGATCGCGGGTGGACGAGTCGTCGTCGGTGTTCTCGACAGGCCCGACCAGCCGCCCGGCGGGCACGCGGAGGTCGTCGTCGTTTTTCACAACGCCATGTTTACCTTAATCAACAGCATATAGGCAATCCGCCCCTACCTCGCTCTTGGCCCGGGGGGTGTTGCCACCGCGCCTGATTGCGCCAGCCGACCGCGGACAGGGAAACGGCCGCCACGGATGAGAGCCCACGCCGGCGCTGCTCAACCCGTCCTGCTCCCCGCATCGACCCGGGCCTGCTTCGTCCAGCGCCACAACGTCTCCGCGCCGATCCCCAGGACGCGGCCGACGGCCTCGTAGGTCGCCTCCCACGTCTCATGCTCGGCACGCCTGTCGGTGACCATCCGCACCCCCCGAGCCTTCTCCTCATCCGTGAACTTCTTCGGCATGGTGGCATCCTCTCTGGACCAGAAACCATGCGGCAGAATCCCGGACGCCTAATGTTGACCCAGATCCAACCCTCGCTTGAACACGGGTCTGACGGACGACCACCAAGCAGGGCCTAACCGGGATTCAGCGGCTCGGCGAACCGCAAGGCATTACCGCGCGTCGGCTTGAGGGCTGCTGCGGGTCATCACCATTCGCCCACCCAAGAAGCAAGCAAGGGGTACTTCGCACACTCGACCACGAAAGCCCTCAGCGAACAGTCGTGGTCGCGGAAGAACCACGCCGGAGAAGGTGCTGTCCCGACCGCGGCCTCACCGCGCCAAGTCAAGGACACGCCCCGAGTTGGCTGCCCACCACCCCTTATCGAGGCCTTGCCAACCACGATACCGGGCGCCACTGCCAGGACCGCAGTACGGACGCTGCTCAATCTTGGCGACGCCTCCCAAGTCACCGCCGCCAGACACCGCCCCACCTAACCCAATGCCCCGCGCGGCTCAATACCGGACCCAAACTCACCCCTTCGAGATATACAATAATCGCGAAAGCGAAGCAATGACGAACCAAACTCCTCGGCGCGAAGCAACTCATCGAGCCTATCGGGCCCCCAATATCTCACAAGCGCCGCCTTAGCCTGCTCAATAGGGTCCCCATCGAAACGGCAGAACGGGAGACAGGTAACCAAGGCCCCCGCCCCGAATACCAGTGGCACGCGCCCCGCCACGAATGACAACATTGCCCAGATTTCCAAATGGAGGTCCCCGGCATCCGCCCCCTGGACCGCACTCCATTCAGACGTGGCGCCCCCAGCCCACACGTTCATGGAGGCAGCGCACGAACTTGCCATCAACGCACCAAACGGGACGACGACCTCCATAGACGCCAGCTTGAAAGCGCCGGACCCCTCACGCAGCGGGAGAATATCTCGTTGCCGCCCGACAGGCGACCCAGTACCGGCCCCCACCAGCTGGTCAGGGAACACGACAACATCGACGTCAGACACCATCTTATAGTGTTCAGCCAGAGCTACCTGGCCCCGAAGGACCTGATCACCCAGGTAGTAATCCCCGGCGACCATGAGCGTGAGATACTTCCCTCGCGTACGATCGAATGCACGTCTGAAAACCACAGGAAAGGACGAACCGGCGATAATGTGCTCACCATCAACCAGCCCCCCAGCAAGCAAAGCGGTTTCAGGGCCGCCGATACAAGCAACCAACACCTGTACAGAACCAGTATCTTGGTGGCGAATCTGGTCTAGCGACCGCTGCAGTTCCTCCGTAGTACTATGGACCCCAAACAGCACAACCACGGTAACCAATGCGATATTCACAATCAATCCTCCATCGCGACTCCGAGCAACCCCATCGAACCACCGAGGACCATGCACATGCGCCATATATGCTTCGGCGTGGACAAATCATACGCAACGCTACTCCCGACACTTGTTCTCAGTCTCGCATTAAACTCGAACGAGCGACTAACGTTCTGGGTGGCGACCTCCACTGAACTACCCCTAGCACACATCCAGCAGATCATTGCTGCAGGACAGCCCCACAGAACCAATATTATCAACACCACCGCCCCAAGCCTTCCAGCCAACCCGAGGGCCCCGCGCCATCTTAGCGACGGCATGTACCTCCGCCTAGCCCTGCCATCAGCCCTGCCGAAGGACGTCACGCAGTACCTGTACCTCGACGCCGACATACTGTGCACGTCCACTCGCTGGCTCCAGGTGTTCTCCTATCAAAACGCGGCCCCCATCAGCGCAGTTGCCGACCAATTCACGCCTACTTGGGGATCGGGGGGAGGGATCCCTAACGTCCAAGGTGCCGACAACCACCCATACTTCAATTCGGGCGTACTCTTGGTCAACCGCGAAGAATGGGAAAGGCGGGACCTTACACAGCGAGCGTTACAGTACCTCACTGCAAGCCCTGAGAACAGGGGAAGATTCCCTGACCAAGACGCCCTGAATGTTGCGGCCCCGGACTGGAGCCCACTCCCACGGCACCTGAACTACATGAGAGTAAGGGATTTCAACTACATCGGCTACGTTGATCCGACTCGAGCTAGCCTGCTGCATTTTGCAGGCCCAAACAAACCTTGGCAGGTGCGGCGCCAACACAGCCCCGTCGAGGAACATTATCGCCTTGCAGCCAAGCGGGCGAGCCTTCTCCCACAACATCTATAAGCGTCATCCATGCGAATGACTCCTCATGCGGGAAAGGAGATCTCCGGCAACGAGATCTAGCTCCGTGTACACAGCTTCGTTCAGAGCGAGCACAAAACCGTCCCGCAAATCGGGAGCCGACATCGCAACCGACCCGTGATCCAACCTGACCCTCTCTCCCGTCAGCAGGTTCCGGTACCGTCCTTGATACATAGCCTCCGAGAATCGCGCTGGAATCCTGGCCTTATACGCCTTTAAGTGACCCCGAAAATCGGCAATGAGACAAAGGGGCAGCATTAGATCAAGCTTGCCGATGACGAGGAGTCCATCCACTATCACAGCATCGGTGTGGGCGCGCCAATACTCCAATCCTAAAATCCTCCGCAAATGATTAAACAAAGCGATCATGTCGCCCATCAACGACCCACCACGGTAGTTCCTCTGCACGGGGCCAAACTTATCGGCCGGTTGGAACTCCCACGACATTGGATCTCTGACCATCCCCGCCTCTAGGCCCTCGAAGCCGCTCATGCACCCCCAGGATGGCCAAACTAAAGCGCCAATCGCCAGCCGCGCATAGAAGGCACTAGGCAACGAGTCCCGCAACCAAAAGGGCTGCCCATCGTGCGTACTCACCCAAAACGCCGTCCACGGCAGATATGATCCACCCGCAACGGACTCAATCTTTAGCCAATCGCGCACCTCTACGGCTGTCTCGCAGAAGGATCCGATTGAATACGCCGAGGCAAAACCAACGCGCAACAGAGCATGGGAGCGAGTCGGGCCTACTTTAGCTTCCGCCAAGAACCAGACACTAGGAAACCGATCACGGACACGCGACAGCACGCGCTGCCAGAAGGAATACGGCTTCAGGTTCGCAACATCTACACGGAAGGAGTCGACACCTATTCTTGCCCAATAGCAAATGATTCGGACAACCTCATTCTCCAACTCAACCCCCGCTGCGTCAAAATCCAACGTCACCAGATCCTCATAAACCCGAGGGAAGTTCGACATCGGAATAGTACGTCCAAGAAGGTCCCTCACAAACCATGAGGGGTAGCGCGAAACCCAGGGGTGGTCGGGCGAACACTGTACACTCAAGTCCAGCATCACCTTCAAATGGTGTTCATGAGCAGCACGGACAAAACCACGAAATTCGCTGGCGCGCCCGAGCGCGGGATCCAATGCGAAGTGACCGCCCGTTTCATTGCCAATAGCCCAGGGGGAACCCGGACCGGAACCGCTATCCCCAATTGATCCCTTAGTCGTTTTCCTCCGCGTAACCCCAATCGGATGGATGGGGGGAAGATAAACGCCAGTGAAGCCCAAAGACTCGACATACTTTAGATGCTCGATAGCCGCGACCAAGCCTCGAGAAATACCAGGGGCGGACAAAGACCGAGGAAAGAACTCGTACCATGCTCCGGCTACGGCATCCACGGGCACAATCAGCAAAGACCGCCACGTGCTGACCGATTCTACCGCAGAATCGACCGGCGAACTAAACGGTTGCAAACCACTCCACTCGCGACAAGCTATGACACCGCTGGCGCACAGTCCCTCGGAAGGCTGACAGGAGCAGCGACAATACCAAGCACGGAAACGGTACCACAAGACCCCACACTCTCTCGCGTAGATCGATGCCTTCCACACGAGGGCGTCCGCCTCGGGAATCAAGGCGGTCTGCTCGGTCGCCCCATCAGTGTGCACTACCTCCACTACAGCCGAAACGCCCAAGCTGGACATATCTATAACACGAGTGGACACGAGAATAGGAGAGCTTTCCGCATGACAGCCGTCGAAGCCAGGGGGATCTGCACCCCCCGGCATCATCATCGGTACATCTTCAAGAAAGGGCTTCATTCGCTTCCCTCATGCAAAGGGATGCGGTCGCGTTTGGCGTCGACCATTAAGTCGCTCTAGGCCAACGAGTCGCTCGTGCCCGAACCCGAACGTCATGGGAATGAGGCCAGTGCCTAGCGCCCTCTGCACCACTACGCCACACGCCTTGTGCAACGAATTCGACTGATCGACAAAGACTACCTCGACCCCGTTGGCCGCGAGTAGCGCGGAAACGTGCTTCAATTGTTCCTCAGCCGACACTCCACCCCACTCTGACATCGCGATCGGTGGCTCACCACTATTTGACCTATCGAGCAACCGTTCCAGATAGGGCCGCGAGGACGAGTGCGCCCCAAGAAGAGCATGGTCTTCGATCGAACGAACCGATGATACCGCTTCCGCTAACGCGTTAGCCTCGTCCTTGTTCGCAACAAATTTCGCGCCTTGGCCTTCGACGAGCATTGCAAGCTCATCTAGAGCATGCGAAGCCGCCTCGTTGAAGTCGAGCCGAGCACATGCACTGCAAAACTGCCATGGAAGATCGGGGTTCCGCTTAAGTGATTCACTCGAGTTAAGCGCCAAAGTTATGACGCAGGGAACACCAAACTCAGTGGTCACGTCGAGGACTCGAATATCGTACCCCAGCCGGTCCGACAGGTATCCAATCTGCTCGGCAACCTCGCCCGACACCGCATCGACTCCCACCTTGGTGGGCTTAAGCGCGCCATGCCAAGCCAAGAGAAACGCGTCCCTTTCAATCAGTTCCAATACGGCACGCAGGCGAGCATCGGCCAAGCTTGCACCGGCAGCACATCCGCTCGAGGTCGCCTGCGCGAAACGCCCGACATCTTCGTGCGTATAGAAGACCATCTGCTCAGGCACAAGCGCGTTGCCGCCTCCGGCCCGCTCGCCCTCGACCCACCGTAGATGCAGTTTGGGCGAGTAGGGGACGTAGTCCCGGGCCACCACCGCAGGGAGCCCGAGCTCGACTGGGTCGATAGCGCCAGATGACTCCAACTGCTCGTAGGAGCCCTCAGTAAAACCAATCCCATTTGGCGCAGCAACTGTTGCCCAGCGTTCAAGCCCTTCCCAGAGAGCGAGCCGTCTGGCGTGCTCGGCAACGTAATTACTCCCGAACGAGGATTCGAACTTACCCGGGCTGACTTGGAACTCAAAGATCGCTAAAGGGGTGCTTCGGCCCAGTTGCATTGGTCGCTCTATGAAAGGTGCGAACGGGCCGATCGCTAAATCTTCGACTTTGAGCGACAGCGACCTGCATAGATGTTCGCACCGCGGGCAATTCCAGAGCGGGAAGCACGGCACGGTCTGGCATGAGCCGGAGATGCAGTCTAGTTCAATAGCCAGGTGCCATGGAAGATCCACTGCGGCTGCCCACTCTACCAAGGCAGCCGCGGCCTGCCGTGTCTCGAAGGTGAAGTAGCGTTCATCGAACCATCCCGGTACAGGCGTCCGTCCAAGCTCAATCGCGGATGTAGTCGCGTTCGCGACGAGACCACTGACACACTTGCTGCACAGCTCACCTCTAATGGGGTCTCCACCGAATACGGTCACGGCCGATCCCTCTGTGCGCACTTGGGGCATGGGTTGCTCGCTTTCAATCTCGCAATGTCATAGCCAATGCCGGGCTCTTTGCACCGTACACTTCGGACAAGGAACCCAACACGCAACCTGGACAATGTGCGGGCATGGCACTAGATGTAAGCACCATGTCATCAGGAGCTAAATTCGAATCCCCAAACTGATCCTTCGCAAAGATTGCCGCATAGAGTGACTGGAGGAAGTTCCCCGACCAGAGGTAGATCGGCTCAGCAGTACCGTCCACAGCGCGAAAGAGGCTAGCGCTTGCACTATATGACTCGAAATTCCACTTTGGGCAACTGGGTCGTGTTAACAGCCACTCTAACTCCTGCAGACTCCGTTGGGAGGCCCCGACGCAATCTAGAAGCTCCGCCAATGACACCGGGCGCCAGGATGCTGCTTCAAGTCGACCTCCTTCTAGGAATTCGCCACAGGCCGCCCAAAGCGAGGCTCGGGCGGATGCCCCGTTGGCACCAACCCCGATCCTCGTATGCGAGCACGGCTGCGCGACATCGAACTCTTGAAGTCGGCTGTGGACCCAAAGGTGGGCCGCAGCTCCAAACATTGCCCGGGCGTTCGCTCCGGCCAAGGTTTGGCCGAAGGCCAAGAACTTCCGATGGCATCCATGGAACCGAAATGCGCAGGTCGCCGCAAAGACGGACTTGGTATCGATTTGGACCTGCATCGGCATTCCAATGGGCGAAAACGGCGTACCGACGTCCGCGAGGTCCCTGGGTATTCCAATCTCGATCCCCTCGGGACTGAGGTCAGCAGTTAAGACTCCAACTCCTACCGTGCTAGCCTCGCGCACGCGATGCGTGGCGACCCGAGACTCGCTAATGCACGTTACTTGAGCCCAACGCGGCGCGGGAATCTGGTGGTCTCCACGAGTGGCCTTCTGACCGAGAAGTTTCTCTAGCGAAGCCGCGAGCTGGCCGCCGGCTCTGGCGATGCGTGGTTCTACATCGTTTGGGTTGTAGGAGTTCATTCGAGCATCTAGGTTCGGTGGTTGAGCTGATAGACAATCACCTAGTTGATCTGACGGGCCCCACGCCGTGTCCCACGTAAAAGCCATTCGTCCGGTGCGCCATTCTTCAGTCAACTCCTCGACCGCGGTTTCGCCTGACTCGGCCTCCACCAAGTACGCTGCTCGTGCCAAGGCCGCGATGAGGGCAGCAACGTACCGCCGTTCCGCAGGAAGGAACTTCGCACATATCTGAGGTGATGTAAACTCTCCGCCCAGAAGTAGGAGCAGTCGCGTAGCAATGTCTTTCGCTCTCGGGAAACTGACGGTATGCCGTTGGTGTTCCAGCACGAACTCCACGTCGTCCGGACTCAAGGGGATCATCTCAAGACTAGGATGAGCCCAGAGGTGTGGCGTTGGGGTGGACACGTCCATTCAAGCTCCTCCATCATCTTGACCAATTGGCGTCACAATTTGTATCGCGCGTTGCTGGCGCTGATTCGTGCACTCCTGGGGCCACCATCTGGATTCAGCCCCGCTTAGCTGAGCTCAGCACGTTTAGAGGGTAACTCATCTCCGGATTGAATGCATCGGGATTGGCGCGACACGCACGCTTGCGCCTCTCCGGGATAGTGTGCTTGGATGCGGATGGTTGGCGGGATCTGCCTTTGGAGGGAGTTCGATGGGTCGCTCAGTTCTTCGCAATCTTCGCCCTAGCGAGGTCCAAACCCTGTTGGGACATGCGGACGAGCTTGAAGTTCGGCAAGCATACGGGGCACTTGGCTTGGTGTCAGATCAAGTCCGCAACGCGCACGTCGGTCATGAGGCGCAAGAGGACATAGATCTGCTTTTTGGCTACGAGGCCGCGGGGGATCTCATGGCTAGTGTTTGGCTGCGTCGGCAGGGTACCTGGCGGGGGCGGCCTCTCTTTCTGGTCGCCATGATCTACGTCGAGCCCGACTTTCGGGGTCGTGGCTTCGCGAGCAAGATCGCTCAGGGCGTTCTTGGTGAGTTGTCTCAGCGCTTCCCGAACGCTGTGCTGCGCACCTATGTGCACTCCAATAATCGCGCTGCAATGCTGTTCACGCAGCAAATGGGGTTTACGCAACAACTGGCTCTCCTGACATTCGACATGCATGACTGGGAGGGATAGGCCCCCTCCAGGCTGCGACAGGGGATAGCTAATCTGTCGACTCGCTGTAAGCTTGACCAATTGCGATCATGAGTCGCGGGAGCAGTGGTTCGACGCATAGGAGCGAGTTCAGGTCATCGTCCCAAAAGCCACCCAGCACCCTGGTCGCCAAGCCCATTTGACCAGCGAAGCGCTCCACATGCGCTGTCACTTGCCCCAGCTCAATGTGCGCAAATTGCCAACCCCGTTGCCCGTACTTTCTGCAAACTTGAGTTGGGTCGACACACAGTGCCATGAGGGCTAACTGGCGCTGCTCACATGCGTTCCTGACTTCCTGCTGAATGAAGCAATCCGCCAATGCGTCAGAATGCACCACTGGTGGGGTGGTTCGTGAATATACGCCAGCCTCGTGGAAGGCTTCAATACGGTAGCCATGTTGCGCGGGCGTGAGCAGGAGGGGGGCTACTGGGTAGAGAGCACCTGCCGATGAGTAGAGGCGATGGCTTCCTTGAGAGTCTCGCTTCACGCTTCCCGTCACGAGGCGCCCCAACTCTCGCGCTGGCCCAAGGACGCTGGGGGAGAACCTAATATCTTGCAGGCGTAACGAGTTCCGCTCGGGGAAGGTGTCCCGGAGTCGGACCCGAGTGCCAAGTGCCTCGTCGAGATGTACTCGACTCCAGCGCGCGTCTGCTCCTGGTGTCCATGTTTGGAGCAGCATATAGGTGTCCTGACCGAAGGAGGCTCTGACCCTCGATTTCGAGTTCCTGGAAGGCTGATCGAAGTATTTCCACACAAGTTCTTCGGGCACTACCGCGCCCAGCTCTAACAGGGGTTCTATCAGCGCGCTCGCTGCTTCGATCCGCACTCCGGACTCATACGACGCCCACGACACGGAATTGCCCTGGAGTTCTTCGAGCATACGCGCACACATCTCGGCGTACGACCTTGTTTTCAGTCGAAAACGATGCGCCGAAAGCCGGAACACCACGACGAGATCGTCGCCTTCGACATAACATTGACCCACGAATATCAGATTTTGATCGCCCAGAAACACTCAGACCTAGTCCCTCGCGTTCACGCGGGGGCAGGCGCCGCAGCGCTCTGCCCCCGCTTGAGGACTCCAAGCATCGATGCCTGTCAGCTGCCGCAGCTGCCGCAGGCGCAGCTCGAACAATCACTGCAGGCCTTGCCACAGCAGCTACAGAGCAGCGCTGACTCCGCGCCGTGCTGGTGTTCAGGTGCCTTAGACGAATCGTTCCACTGGATGGCAACTTCCATGTCACGCAGGTCCCAAGTGTCCTGCTCGACAGCCGTGGTGTCGACAGAGGCGGTCTGGATCGAGCTCATGTTTCTCTTTCCTTTCGTCGAGCCGTTGTGTGCGGACCGTGGTGGGTCGCTGGTGCAACCGTACGGCGTGAGGCTCGCGAGTTCAATGGGGCGACGAGACTCACACATGGTCCCCGCGTAGGTGGGTGCCGTGCCTCACATGTTTTTCCCCGCGA